>NZ_JAINEZ010000001.1:0-200037 GCF_019873065.1 Sphingobium sp. PNB | reverse complement strand
CCATGCTGAAAGGCCGGATACGTTTTCGCAGACTGACCAGATCATCAGACACAAACCGCTTGCCGACGGGGCGAGCCATACGTTTTATTCCGCCTGCGGTCAGTTGGGCCGGACGATATTGGGCCCCAGATTCGTCATCACTTCTTCGGCGCTGAAGGCGCGGACATTATCCGCGGGCTTGCGGCCCCTGCCCATCACGATTTCTGCACTGGCCTCATAGCGGTCCACAGTGCGCACATCGATCCGGCTGTCCCAGAAGGGATCGCCCCAATAGGGATCCCAGCTCCGCCAGCCGAAGCCGCGCCCATAATAGCGCCAGGATGGGCCCCAATAGCCGAAGGCGCCCGGCGCGAACGGCCGGTCGACATAGGTCCGGCTGCGCCTCTCGGTATTGCGGTCGGCCATGACGAACCAGTCATAGCCGCGCTGGCGCGTCAGTTCCGCAGCGCGATAGAGCAGATAGCGCTCCACCGTCTCCCGCGATGTCATGCTGTTGCCGGAAAAGGTCACGCGAAAGCGATTCGCCTCGATCTGCTCGTCGGCATAGCCGCCGGGGGCAGCGCGGCTCTGCCCGGCGGGCTGATAGGGGGTTGCCGTCGTGCAGGCGCCAAGCGCAAGCATGAGGCCCGTTGCAAGCATCCATTTCTTTCCGATTTTCATCATGGCATCCTCGCTGCTTTTCTTCGTACCGGATCAACGCGCAACCATGGATTGCGGTGCCGCAGGGTCGGCAAAGCTGAATGATCGCAGGGACCGATATGGAGATGCCGGGCCCGGACCGGAGAATTCCTCCTCCGGTCCTCCCAAACTCTCAGAAGGTGAACCGCGCGCCGGCCCGGAAGGAGCGCCCGAATATTCCCAGTCCACCCTGGACCGGATTATAATTGTTCGCGCCGTAGGTGACGGGATCGATCGGCGGCAGATCGTCGAACAGGTTGAGTATATTGATGTAGAAGGTGAAGCGATCCGACGCCTTGAAGCTGGTCGTCAGGTCGACCGTGATATAGGCAGGCACGTCGCACTTCACGAAAGGCGCGGAAAGCAGGCCGCAATCGCCCGGCTCCGTCCCCTGGTCGGCGGCGGAAAGATTATAGCCGCCAAAATATTCGGCTGTCGCGCTGACCGTCCATTTCCCCCATTCCAGCGTATTCTGCCAGTTGCCGTGCCATTCCGGCGTGCCCGATCCGGCGGTCAGGTTGAAGTTGCCGGCCGTTCCTTCATAGGATTCCGTCGTGCCGTCCGGAAATGTCGTGCTGAGATTGATGATATAGCTCGCCTCTAGCGCCGAGGTGAAGCGAATGTCCGGGCCGAGGTCGATCTGCGCCCTCGCGGCGAAGTCCAGTCCTTCCGAACGGATGGTGTTGGCGTTGATGAGCTGCGACTGCACGAAGGCCACGCGCGGCGTCGCGCCGGGAAAGTCGGGCGCGGGCGCATCCGCGATGATATTATAGCCGGATGGCACCACCTGGCCCGCATAATAAGCGAGTAGCGCCGGGCGGTTGCTGGGCGTGGTGATCGCGCCGGTCTTCTTGATGTTGAAATAGTCGATGCTGAGGGAAATGTTCCGGATCGGCTCCACGACGATGCCGGCGGTGAAGCTGGTCGACCGTTCCGGTTTCAGGTCGGGGCTGGCCAGCGTGGTTGGCCATAGCTGGCGCTGCTGATATAGGCCGGACAGCTGTTGAAGGTCGCCAGGGAACAGCCATATTGCGACAGGAAGGCGTCGTTGTACAGCGATTGGGCGGCCGTGACGAAGCCGGTCGTCGGAATGGCGTTGGCCTCCGCGAAGCTGGGGATGCGGAAGCCGCGTGACCAGGTGCCGCGAAGCGCGACCTGGCGGATCGGCGTGAACTTCGCCCCGACCTTCGGAGAGAAGGCGTGCTGTCCGCTCGAATAATCGTCATAGCGGCCCGAAGCGTTGATCTCGAGCGACTCCAGCACCGGCGCATTCAGCTCGACAAAGGCCGAACGGACCGTCCGGTGGCCCTTGGTGCCGAAGGCGTTGAGGACGAAATAACGCTGCGTCGGCCCGTCGACGTCCGAATTGGCGCTTGGCGCATCGATGGATTCATAGCGCAGCGAAAGCCCGCCGCCGATCTGCATCGGTCCCCCTGGCAGGTCGAACAGATTGCCGCTGAGCGTCGCCTCCACGGCATAAAGCTGGGAATTGGCATCCGTCACATTGTCTGGCGACAGATAATCGAGCGTCGCCTGACTATTGGCATAAGGGTTGACGAAATCATAGCTGCCGTCGGCAATCACGTTCAGAAGATTCTGGATATAGATATAACCGTTCTGCGTCCGCCGCAGATCGGTGCGCATCGCGACGCCATTCACCGCGAAGTCCCAGTCGTCCCACAACTTGCCCGTAACGCCCAGAGCGGCGCGATAGGTGCGGCTGCGGGTCTCATTATATTCCTGGATATTGGGTATGCGCCCCAATATGCGCGCCACCTGCCCCTGCGCCGCGAACGGATTGTTCGGATTGAGCCGGGCAGCCGGATTGGCGGCGGTGCAATTGGGATCGGGCAGGTTATTGATCAGCGGGCAGACATAGACCGGCAGGGCAAGGACAAGCGAACCGACGGAATTGGCGCCGCCAGCGGCGGCCGCCGTGCTGAAGCGGGGAAAGTTGATGCCGGCCGGGCCGTTGCGGCGGATGCTGGCGGGCAGGCCGGTGAAGCTCACATTGCTCTGAAGGAAATTCGCCTGGAAATAGGCCTCTATGTCGTCGGTGATCCGTCCCGTCGCCCGGAAGGAACCGCCCCATCTTTCGATATTGGGAGAGATGACGCCATATTGATCGACGAGATCGCCCTGGCATACGGTTCCGGGCGCACGCGCGTCCGCCGCGAATTCCTGAGGGGTCAGCGTATAAGGCGTCTCCCCGGCGATGCAGCCGGCGGCGGGGTTGAGGAACTGGTAGCGGCCGGTTTCGGCGGCATTGTCCGGACCGGCCGGCGCCACGAAGAAGGTGGTGGCGAACAGGCTGGCGTCGGTGGTGGTCGAAAAACCGGAATAGCCGCCTGTCGAAGGATTGATCGATCCTCCATTCGGCCCGATGGACGGTCCGCACACGCCGTCGCGGCAGATGCCCGACTGGTTCTGCGAATTATAGGGATAGCGCCGGTCGCGGTTATAGAGCGCCGCCTGATCGAAGTAGAAACCGCTGATATAGACGTTGAATCCCTGATCATCGAGATCGCCCCAGCCCGCCGTCAGGCTGAGCCGGTGATTGGCGCCGTCGCCCCGCTGGCTGATGCCCGCTTCCGCCCGGCCGGATATGCCGGTGATCTGCTTCTTCGTGATGACGTTCACGACACCCGCGATCGCGTCCGCGCCATAGGTGGAGGACGCGCCGTCGCGCAGCACTTCGATCCGGTCGACGATGTCGTCGGGAATGGTGTTGAGGTCGACGAAATTGCGCGTCGCATCGTCCGCCAGCGGATAATAGGCCGCGCGCAGGCCGTCGAACAGGACCAGCGTCGAGTTGGTGCTGAGGCCACGGAGCGACACCGCCGATGCGCCGGCCGCAAAGGCCCCATTGGCGGAAAAGGAGTTGGTGAGCGCGGGGCCGTTGTTCGACGCCAGCCGCTGCACCGCCTCCTGCGTGGTGTTGATGCCGCGCTGTTCCAGCGTCTCGGCATTGACGACGGTGATGGGCGATGGCGTCGCTGCCGTCGTCGTGCGCAGGATGGACCCGGTCACGACGATCGTGTCGCCCTCGCTCGGTTCGGCGGAGTTGATCGTGGGGGCCGGGGCCTGCCCGGGCGCGCTCTGCGTGTCGGACTGCTGCGCAGTGCTGCTTTGCGCCGCCGCCGGGGCGATCAGGCTGAGGCTCGCCAGACAGGCCGTCAGTGCAGAGCTATTGCAGAGCGCGCGGTGGATGATAGCCGAATTGGTTCGCATTGCTCGATCCCCTCACAGGAAGAAGTCGCGCCGAACCGCAATAAGATCGGCGCTGCCGCTGAACGCGCGATCGGGGGTGAGGGACGCTGGCTGGAATGCAACCTGGATTAGGATCGACTTCGGTAGGAAGAAGACAGTTGCTCAATTGCTACAATTTAAGGCTATTCCGGATGATCTCGCGCAAATTCGGATGAGATCATGGGTGGAATGCGTCCAGGACTCATGGAGATTGGCCGTCAGGCGGCGTCAGGATTTCCATCCCTGCCGCCGCTTCCGATTCCGCGCTCGATCAGCGCGTTGGCGATCGCGGCCACCTCCTGAACGGGGCGGCTGTCATCCCAAACGCCAAAGCGCAGGCCCAGGAACACGTTCATGCCCATGATCGCCCAGGCATGGATTTCATCCGGCTCGCCGGAGACTTCCCCGCGCGCCGCCGCCTCGCGCAACCGGACCAATATCCGGGACGCAGTACTCTCATAATGGGTGCGATAGGCCGCCTGGTCGACGAACTCCGCCTCATCGATGATGCGGTAGATTTCCTTGTGGCTCCGCGCGAACTCCAGAAAGCTCAGCAGCCCCAGCCGTTCGGCATCGATCCCGTCGCGGGCCTGCGCGATGCGCGGCCCGACATAGTCCCGCACCTGTCCGGACATATCCGCGACCAGCGCGCGGAAGATGTCGTCCTTGCTGTCGAAATAAGTGTAGAAGCTGCCCAGCGCGCAGCCTGCCCGCCGGGTGATGCCGCTGATCGACCCTTCGTGGAAGCCCTTTTCCCCGAACTCCTCGGCCGCCGCCGACAACAGCGCCCGGCGGGTTCTTTCCCCGCGGGCGGTGCGCGGCGTCTTGTCCTTTTCGCCCAGCGAATCCGTCATCCGTCATCCTCCCCATCCGTGATCTTTTTGCCGCATCCGGCCGGTTCCCGTCATGCGTCCTTATTTCAAGTTGAAAGTCGGTTCAACTTTCATTATCGAATCGCAGGAACAGTCCCGCGACCCGGATTTCCGGGCGTCATTTCAGGAGAGGAACCGTCCATGAAGGCTCGCCATTCCCTGCGTATCGCCGCGCTCGCCTCCGCAGCATGGGGCGGCGCCGTTTCGCTTCCAGCCATCGCGCAAAATGAAACGCCCGCATTCGACAGCGGCAGCGAGATCATCGTCACCGCTCGCCGGCGGGAGGAGAATATCCTCGACGTGCCGGTGTCCGTCACCGCCATCTCGGCGGAAAGCATCGCCCGGCTCCAGGCGAACGACATGTCGGGCATTCAGGGGGCGGTGCCGAACGTCAATCTGGTGCAGGGACGCGGCTCCACCTCCAATTCCAACTTCTTCATCCGCGGCATCGGCCAGCCCGACGCGCTCCAGACCTTCGATCCGGCGGTCGGCACCTATGTCGACGGCGTCTATTTCAGCCGCATCCAGGGCGCGCTGGTGAACCTGTTCGACGTCGAGCGGGTGGAGGTGCTGCGCGGCCCGCAGGGCACGCTCTATGGCAAGAACACCATTGGCGGCGCGGTCAACATCGTCAGCCGCAAGCCCAGCACCACCGACTTCAAGGCAATGGGCAGCCTGACCTATGGCAGTTACGACACCTGGCTGGCGAACGGCTATGTCTCCGCGCCGCTGGTGCAGGACAAGCTCGCCCTCAGCATCGCGGGCGTCTATGACAAGCGCGACGGCACTGTCACCGATCCTCTGACCGGCCGCAAATATAATGATCGCGACACCAAGGCCGGCCGCGCCATTTTGCGCGCCACACCCAGCGACCGGGTGGAACTGATCCTGTCGGGCGACTATACCCGCCAGCGGACGGCGCCGACACTGGGCTATGCCACCGCGCCGCTCACCAACGTGCTCTACAATTCCGCCTTCCAGGTGATCGGCGTGCCGGTGGTAAAGCCCGCCTATCCCTATGGCAAATATGATTACAAGGCGTCGACCAGCCTGGCGCCGGGCCAGGGCCAGCGGCTCGACCATTGGGGCCTGTCGTTCACCGCCAATGTCGAACTGAACGACGCAGTGACGCTGACCTCCATCACCGGCTATCGCAAGCTGCGCCCGGATTATTACATCGATTTCGACGCCACCGAACTGGAAGTGGCGGACGCCTTCGTCGGCGTGCATCAGAAGCAGTTCAGCCAGGAACTGCAGCTCAAATATGACAGCGGCCCGCTGTCGGGCGTGTTCGGGCTCTATTATCTGAATGAGACGATCCGGTCCCATCAGGAAAGCTATGACGACAATTATCTTCAGCTTCAGGCCGCTCCCGGCCTTATCCTGCCGCTGACCTTCACCCGCTTCATCGACGATCACCAGAATGTGAAGAGCTACGCCGCCTTCGGCCAGATGACCTATGACCTGACCCGGAAGCTCTCGATCACGGCGGGCCTGCGCTACACGAAGGAACGCAAGGAGTATAACCGGTCCACCTATACGGTGCTCGCCGGCGCGCAGACAGCGCCCTTCCTCTTCCCCGGCAGCCTGCCGGCGCCCTATAATGACCTAGACCATGTCGATTTCGACGCGTGGACGCCGATGGCGACCCTATCCTACAAGCCGACGCGCGAGACGCTGCTCTACGCGACCGTTTCCAAGGGCTTCAAGTCGGGCGGCTTCAACGGCCGCGTCAACGGGCTGGGCGACGTGACGCAGGTGGTGGACGGCGTCACCACCATCATCCCCTATTTCAAGCCGGAGACGGTCTGGAGCTATGAGACGGGCGCCAAGGGCAGCTTCCTGGGCGGGCGGGTCAATCTGTCCGCGGCCGCCTTCTACTCCGACTACAAGGACTTCCAGGCCCGTGTCGGCGGCGGGACCACCGGCATCGCGGGCGGCTCTTTCCCCGTCGTGAACGCAGGCAAGCTGCGCATCTGGGGCGTCGAGTTCGAGGCTTCGGTAAAACCCATGCGCAACCTGAACGTCGCGGCTTCTGTCGGCTATCTCAACGCCGATTACAGGGAGTTCAACGACGGCCGCCGCGCGCCCGCCTTCTCCTGCAACCCGACCGGCAACGCCATCACCTGCAAGCCCCCCTTCGCGCCGCCCATGACAATGCGGCTGGCGGCGGACTACAGCATTCCCTTGGGCAGCGCGTCGCTGACCTTGGGCGGGGACATGCGCTTCGTGGACAAGCAGTGGCTGTCGGTGGACAACCGCCCCGGCCTCCAGGAAGACGGCTATACCATCGCCAACGCCTATGTTCAGGCCGATTTCGCGGAGGGCAAATATTATCTGCGCGGCGCGGTGAAGAATGCCTTCAAGGAATTGTACAAGACCGACGGGCAGGAATTTTCCAGCGTGGGCAACATCCAGACTGTCTATTATGGCGACCCGCGCACCTGGACGATCACGGCGGGCTTCCGCTTCTAATTTGCAAGGGACCAGCGGCAGCATGACCGGACGCGCGCAGGAAACGGCAGGCAAAGGCTATCGCGCGATCGTCCTCGCCATGCTGCTGCTGGTCTATACCTTCAACTTCCTCGACCGGCAGATCCTTGGCATCCTCGCCGGGCCGATCAAGGCGGAACTGGGCCTTAGCGACGCGCAGCTCGGCGCGCTGGGCGGCATCGCCTTCGCCCTGCTCTATTCGACGCTGGCGATCCCGCTGGCGCTGCTGGCGGACCGCACCAGCCGCACATGGGTCATCACCGCCAGCCTTGCGGTCTGGAGCGGCTTCACCGCGCTGTGCGGCATGGCGGGCAGCTTCGCGCAGATGTTCCTGTTCCGCATCGGGGTCGGCGTGGGGGAAGCAGGCGGCGTCGCGCCATCCTATGCCGTCATCTCCGACTATTTCCCGCAAGGCCAGCGCGCCCGCGCCCTTTCCATCTACTCGCTCGGCATTCCGCTCGGCTCGGCGGGCGGCGTGCTGCTGGGCGGCTATATCGCGCAGACGGTCGAATGGCGCACGGCCTTCATTGTCGTCGGCCTTGCCGGCCTGATCATCGCGCCCATCTTCCGCCTCACCGTCCGGGAGCCGGCTCGCCCCGACATGCAGGCCGATGCTATACCGGTTTCCGCCGTCTTCGGCATATTGGCGGCCAAGCGCAGCTTCTGGCTGCTTGCCCTGGGCGCGGCCTGCTCGTCGCTTTGCGGCTATGGCGTCGCCTTCTGGCTCCCCAGCCTTTTGATGCGCAGCTTCGGCCTTGATCTGATGGGTGCGGGACAGTTTCTTGGCGCACTGCTGCTGGTCGGCGGCGTGGCGGGCGTATTGCTGGGCGGCTGGCTGGGGGATCGGCTCGGCGGACGCGACAGGGCCGCCTATGCCTGGGTTCCCGCCGCCAGCTATATCGTCGGCATGCCGCTGTTCGTCATCGGCGTGCTGTCGGACAGCGTGGCCTTCGCCTTCTGCCTGTTCCTGATCCCACAGGCGCTGGTCTACGTCTGGCTGGGCCCGGTGCTGACCGCCGTCCAGCATCTGGTGCCCGCCCATATGCGGGCGAGCGCATCGGCAACCTTCCTGCTGATCAACAATCTGGTGGGCCTGGGCCTTGGCAGCTGGAGCGTCGGCGCGCTGTCGGATGCGCTGACCCCGCAATTCGGCCACGAAGCCCTGCGCTATGCGATCGTCGCGGCGCTGGGCTTCTACCTGCTGGCCGGACTGTTCATGGCGCTCGCGGGCAAGGCGCTGCGCAGGGACTGGATCAGCGCATAGCCCCTCCATCGGGCATCACCCAAAAGGTCGAAAGTCCGTAACGGATGGTTTACGTTTTTGACTGATGAACTGCCTGAACCGAAGTGATACACTGCGTTGGCGAAATCCGGATACTTCCCCGCTTTTCGCTGGAAACGGTCAGAACCCATATCCGCCGCATCTATTCCAAGACCGGCGTGAGGAGCCGCGAGGCATTGTTCGCCCAGTTGCAGCCGTTCAAGATATTGGCATAGCCCGCTGCCCCGCGCCAGCCGAAGCAGACGGTCGCGAAAATCAGGAGCGAAAGCAGGCTGGCCTCTCGGCCCCTGCCCGCCTAAGGAACGGCTGACCGAAGTTAGCGTGCGTCGTGCAGAAAAGCCTGTCCTGAACCTGTCGAAGGGTGAGAACCGGTTTTCGGCCTGAAAGGATGCGACAACGGAAACCTGGAGCGCGCGACCTGCGTCCGATTTGACGCGGCGTACTTCAAAGGAAAGGGCGGCAGGATTTGAACTTGCAGGTGCGGGCCTATGCCATGTTGGGCATGACCATGGCGTTCTGGGCGGGCAATGCGATAGTCGGCCGCGCGGTACGGGGCGAAATTCCGCCGCTGACGCTGGCCTTCGGCCGCTGGATGCTGGCGCTGCTGATCCTGGCCCCCTTTGCGTGGCGTCCCGTCATGGCCCAGCGCGCGCTGATCCGCCGCCATTGGCGCACGATCCTGTTCCTGGGGCTGGCGGGCGTCGCTGCGTTCAACGGCTTCCTCTATTCGGGCCTTCGCCACACGACGGCGGCCAACAGCCTGTTGTTGCAGGGATTGATCCCGACATTCGTCGTCATCGTGAGCCGCATCGCCTTTGGCGACAAAGCGCCCCTCCGCCGGGTCGCTGGCATTGCGCTGTCGACGCTGGGCGTGACATTCATCGTGTTCAGGGGCGATCTGTCCGAAATCCTGCGGCTGCGCCTGGGCATCGGAGACCTGCTGGTGCTGTGCGGCTGTGGCGCATGGGCGGTCTATACCGCCTGCCTGCGCCTGCGCCCGCCCATCGCCCCGCTGGTCTTTCTGTTCGTGACCTTCGCCATCGGCGCGCTGGCGATGGGCATCGGCGCGTTGAGCGAGACGCAGGCGATCGCGCGGATGCACTGGAACGGAAGCGTGATGGCCGCCATCGCCTATGTCGCGATCTTCCCCTCGATTATCGCCTATATGTCGTTCAACGCCGCGGTCAGCCATGTGGGCGCCAGCGCCGCCGGACAGACGATCAGCCTGCTGCCGCTGTTCGGGGCCGTGCTGGCCGCCCTGATCCTTGGGGAGCCGCTGTTCGGATACCATCTTGCCGGCATGGCCATGATCTTGAGCGGGGTGTTGCTGAGCTGGGGCGTGGGTTCGCCGGAACAGGATCAGCGTCCCTCCGCCAGCGCCACCGCGTCGGCGCCGGCCGGAAAGCGGAGCTGACCCGTCCCGTCATGAACGGCGGTCCAGACGGCTTGCGCGACGTCGCTCTCTCTGGTCGTCAGGGCGGGCGACGCGAAGGCCGCAAGGATCGGTTGCGCGAAATCCGCATATCGGCCGGGCAGCAGGTCGGTCACGGGGATGATGGCGTTCGCGCCGAAGCGGGTGGTGGGCGCATAGCCCGGCTCGACCAGTTTCACCTGAACGCCGAAATAGGCGAGTTCATGCGCGAGGGAAGCCGTGAATCCCTCGATCGCATGCTTGGTCGCGCTATAGGCCGCCGCGAGCGGAAAGGCGCCCAGCGCCACGGTGGACGTCACGTTGACGATCATGCCCGATCCACGCTCGCGCATCTGCGGTATGAATGCGCGGCACACCGCCATGGTGCCGATGCTGTTGGTTTCGAAGAGTTGGCGGACCAGACTCATCGGCATGGCTTCGAAGGCGCCCACGCCGCCTATCCCCGCATTGTTGACCACTATGTCGACCCGGCCGGCGGCCTCGACCAGCGCGGCTATGCTGTCCTCGCTGGTGACGTCCAGCGGCAGCAGGCGCAGGCGTTCGGAATGGCCGCCGAACAGGGCCGGGTCGGGCCGTCGCATGGTCGCGACGACATTCCATCCCTGCGAGAGGAAATGAAGCGCCGTGGCCTTGCCATAGCCCGAAGAAGTGCCGGTGATCAGGATCGTCTTGCTCATCGTATGCCTCGCTCGATGTCGATGCATGACCGATAGACGGACCGTTTCGGACGATCTATAATCGATGATCCATATATGATTACGGATCGTCCATAACATGGATCCCCTTAGCGACATCATCGCCTTGCTTGGCCCCAGCGCCGCCATCGCCAAGCCGATCACGGGGCGCGGGCGGTGGGGCGTTCGCTATCGCGCGCATGACGCGCCCGGCTTCACGATCATCCTTGCGGGGGAAGCCTGGGTCGCCTTCGAAGGGGGCGCACCGCTTCGGCTGGCGCAGGGCGACTTCCTGCTGATGCCGACCACCCCGCCCTTTTCCTTGAGCAGCGAAGCGGGTCTTCCCTGCACCTGGGTGGAACCCCGCGGCGAAGCGGTGCGGCACGGGGATCAGCCAGGCGATCCGGACTTCATCGCATTGGGCGGCAGCTTCGCGTTCGAGCGGGCCAACGCCCCCCTTCTGCTGTCATTGCTTCCCGATCTGATCCATATCCCGGCAGCGCAGGGCCGCGCCACGCGCTTCGGCCAGTTGATCGACATGCTGGCCGACGAATGCCTGTCCAGCCATCCGGGCAAGGAACTGATCACCCGGCGCCTGCTGGAGATGCTGCTGGTGGAGGCGCTTCGCTGGCGGCCAGGCGGTGGGGAAGCGGACCATCGGGGCCTGCTGGGCGCGATGCGCGATCCCGCGCTGGCCCGCGCGCTGCGGGCCATGCATGAGGATGTGCGCGCGCCCTGGACCGTCGCGCAGCTTGCAAGCGTGGCGGGCATGTCGCGTTCGGCCTTCGCCGCGCGCTTCGGTGAGGCGCTGGGTTGCGGCCCGATCGAATATCTTGCGCGCTGGCGCATGGCGATCGCCAAACACGCCTTGCTGCGGGGCGACAGGTCCCTGGGCCGGATCGCGGAGGAAATCGGCTATGATTCCGCCAGCGCCTTCAGCACCGCGTTCCGCAAGCGGCTGGGCTGTCCGCCCGGCAGCTTCGTGCGGCTCCATGGTCGCGGCGTTCCGGACCCTAGCGTCCCGGCTTCACCGCATAGAGGCCGTGGTGCGACAGGATGAAGAGGGTTCGGCCGCCTTCCCCGCCGAAGAGCAGTTGCAAGGGCCGTTCCGGCACGTCGATGCGGCCGACCTCCCTGCCGTCGGGCGCATAGACGAAGACCTGCCCGTTCGCGACATAGACCCGGCCCTGCGGGTCCACCGCGACCCCCTCCCCACCGCGATCCGCGAACGGCCTGAGGTCGGTGATCGCGCCGCCCGCGCCCACCAGGCCGCTATAGGTGCGGTTTTCCGAACCATTGGTGAGGAAGACGCGCCTGCCCGGCTCCCCCTGGATGAAACCATAGCTGTCGAGTGAATCGGAGAAGCGCAGGCCGCGATGGTCGGCGGGACCCTGCGCGAAGGTGCGGAAGGCAGGCAGGGCGATGCTGCCGTCGGGCGAGACATATTCCTGAGCCTTGGGCGCCGCCATGTCGCGGGCGAACATCTGGGCAAGCGTCGTGAATTCGTAGGTCCTGGGATCGATCTGGTCCCTGAACTCGCCATTGTTCCACCAGTTGACCGGCAGCACCGTGGCCCTGCCCGCGTGGGGCGCGACGGGCGTTGCCGGAATGACGCTGATCTCGCCGTCGGGCGCGCCGGGCCTGACGCTGTAGACCGTGCCGTTGCGCCCATAGGAGGAAAGGACGAGCAGATTGCCGGAACGGTCGATGCTGAGGTTGACCGGATCGAGCGAGGCGTCGCGCACCATCTCCAGCCGGCCTTCGTCCGACCAGCGCCAGATGCGCTGGAAGCGGCGGTCGATGAAATAGAGCCGGCCCTGCGCATCCACCGCACCGCCGCCCGCCGAATGGAAGCCGTCGGCCAGTTTCTCCACCCTGCTGCCCAGGAAGCTGGCGGGCTTCACCGGCTCCGGCCGGGCGGGCACGTCCAGCACGGCGAACTCCCGTTCGCGAACGTCCAGCCCATGGGTGACGTCGCGAATGGCGTTTTCGAACGGGAATTTGGTGAGCCGCAGGAAGGTCGCGCAGCCATTTTCGTCGCAGGTGCCAAGGCCGCTTTCGCCATTCACATGGACGTTGCGGAAACGGATGTCATGGGAATTATAGAGGGTAATGGCGGCGGGTGCGGGCTCCCGGGTGCGGGTGACGCGATAGCCGTGGAAATTGGCGACCAATATATTGTGCGAATCCCTGATCTCCAGCGCCACGGCGTCGCCGCTCTCTCCCGCTTCACCCTCCGTCTGGGGGGCGAGCAGTTCCCAGTTGGCGACGCGGTTCAGGCCGATTTCCGTGCGGACATGATGCTCGACCGACGCCTGGATGAGGCGGCCGGGCGTTTCCGTGTCGGAGATCAGGATGCCGGGATGGCCGAAGGTGCTGGGGCTCCAGATATTGGCGAAGGTGCCGCCGCCGCCCTGCGTCACCCAGAGGCTGGCATATTGGCCGGCCCAGCGTCGGGCGGAATCGGGATCGCCGGTGGCATTGTTGTTGTAGGGATTGACCCGGCTGCCGTCGAAGCGGTCGGTGCCGTGGCCGCCCTGAAACTTGACGTCGTTGACCATGGAGTGGGCGCCGGCCTTCCACAGGAGCGCCGTGGCGCGCGGATTGGCGCCGTTGGTGTTGAGGCCGAGGCCCGCGACGATCGCATCGCCGCCCTGCGCGCTTTCCACCAGCGCCTTGGGCGCGCCCACCCCTGCCCAGCCGGGCGCGCCGTCGGGCAGCACGATCTGCGTCAGGCTGGGGTGCAGGCCCAGCAGCACCGTATCGGGACGCAGGCGCAGCGTGTCGCTGACATGATAGAAGCCGGCGGGCAGATAGACGACGCGGTGGCTGTCGATCGCCTTCTGGATGGCGGCGGTGTCGTCGGTCCTGTCGTCGCCCTTGGCGCCGAGCGTGCGGGCGTTCACCCATTCCGGGACGGGCGGCAAGGGGCGGATGGCGGGAACGGACGGGGCCGGCAGCGCGCCCATGGCTTCCGCCTGCATGTCCGTCCGGTACTCGCCCATGCGGCCGACGCCCGGCAGCGTCAGGCCGTGGGTGAAGGAGGCGATCCTGTAGTTCTGCCCCCTGCCGGCGACGGTGCGGCCGCTTTCGCGGAAACGGGCAAAGGTGGGCGTGTTGGCCGCCAGCACATTCTGGAAGCCGATCTGGGTATAGACATTCTTCTCGTTCGAGATGACGACGCCCGCCTTGGCCACATTCTCGAACCGGAGGTCCTGGCCCCAGAGCCAGTCGCCATAGCCCCGGTCGATCTCTATCCCGACCGGCACGTTGCGGAAGGCGACGTTGACCATCGTCAGGCCGGCCTCATGCTCGCGGATGGCGGCGTCGCGCTGTCCCTCGAACGTCGCGTCGACCAGCGCGAAGCCCCAGGCGGGGGACGGCTTTTCCGCGAGGATGCCGTAGCGCCCGCCCCGGAAATGCAGGTCGTCCGCTTCATTCGCCACATGGTAGAGGCCGGCGAGGCCCGAGCCGATGTCGAAATCGGCATGGCTGACGAAGCTGTGCTGGGCGGAGTGGAAGCGGATCGCGGTGGCCGCCGGATTGCCGTCCATGATGCGGAAGTCGATATTGCCGAGCGCGGAATAGAAGGTGCCGGGATTGGCGTCCGCGATGGTCCTGTTGAACGGCACGCTGCCCGCCGGGGGGAAGGCGGCGGGCGGCGTGTCCCTGTCGGTCTGGCGCTTGCTGCCGGTGAACATCAGCATATGGGCGACGCCGCGCTGGAAGCCCGGCGTGTTCCGGCCGAGCAGGATGACCGGGCGCCTTTCCCCGATGCCGAAGATGCGGACGCCCGGCCAGAGGAAGATCGTCCGGCTGATGCGATAGGTGCCGGCCGGCAGGAAGACGATGCCGCCGCCGCCCTTTTCCGCCGCCGCGTCGATGGCGCGCTGGATCGCCGCGCTGTCGTCCGCCCGGCCGTCCCCCGCGCCCTTGACGGTGACGGCGCGCGGCTCGTCGGGCGCAACCGTATAGACGGATGGAGAAGCGTGAGCGGGTTCAGCCGCCGCCAGCAACAGCAGCACCGACGCGCAGGCCCCGCTCAATCCACGAACCATCGACATACTCCAGTTACAAGAAGTCCCGGCCGGTGAAGGCCGGGACAAGGTGGGGGAGAGAGTGGCAGATCAGAAGTTGAAGCGAACCCCCGCGCGGTAGATGCGGCCCAGCGTGTCGTAGAGCGCCGGGTTGATGTCCAGGCCGGTGTTGGTCTGCGGCGCGGCGACCGGGTCCTTGTCGAACAGATTGTCCACCTTGCCGTAGATCGACAGGTTTTCGCCGAACTTGAAGGTCGCGCCGATGTCGACGTAGAAGGCGCCCTTCATCCGGTTATGGTCGATGGTCGGGTGGTTCGTGGTCGAGGCCGGGCAGGACGACTGGCAGACGACATATTGATTGCCGAAGGTGCCGTCGCTGATCCAGCGTTCCTGCACCGTGAAGCTGAACCGGCCGCTGTCGTAGGTCTGCACCGCCAGCCATTTCCAGTCCGGCGTATTGCCGTTGTTGGCGCCCGCCTGATCGACCGGGTCGACGCCCGCAATGCCCGCGTTGACGATGAACTTGCGGATATGCGTGCCCAGCGCCCGGACGGTGAAGCTGCCGGGCAGGCCCAGCGGCTGCTGCCACTGATAGCTTGCCTCTATGTCGAAGCCGCTGGTCTTCCAGGAGGCGAGGTTGAAGGGCTGGACATTGACGAAATTGGTGCCCTGCGGCCCGTCGAGCTGGAAGCCGCCGCAGAAGGCCTGGTTGCCCTCGAAGCAGAAGCGGACGATCTGGTCCGCCGACAGGGTGGAGACCACGCCGCTGAGCTTGATGTTGTAATAGTCGAAGGAGAGGCTGAGGCCGGGAAGCCATGACGGCCGCGCCAGCACGATGCCGAGTTCGGTGTTGCGGGCCACTTCCGGCTTCAGATTGGTGTTGCCGATGGTGTTCTGGAACACCTGCACCGCCTGGTTGCGGAAGGGATCGTTGAAGTTGGGCAGCGTCGTCACCGTGGGCGCCGCGAAAAGTTCCGACAGGTTCGGCGCGCGCACGTCGCGCGAGGTCACGGCGCGCAGGCGGATGCCGTCGAGCGGCGTGTCCCAGGTGCCGCCGACCTTCCACGTCCAGACCGTGCCCGACGTGCTGTAGTTGGTGACGCGCGCCGCGCCGTTGAGGTTCGCGCGGCCCATGGCGTCGCTGTCGATCAGCGGCAGGTCGACTTCGAGATAGCCTTCCCACACTTCATATTTGCCGCGCCCGTTCTTGTAGTTGCCGGCCGCCCAGTTGCTGCCCAGCGTCGAATTGAGCAGCGGATCGGCCGGATAGTCGGGGCTGTTGGGGCTGAGCGGCGAAACGCCCGCGCCATAGGGATCGGCGTTCACGCGATAGAATTCGCGGCGATATTCGCCGCCGAACGCGACCGAGACCGGCCCGGCCCACAGTTCGAACGGATTGCCCGAGAAGTTGAGGCTGGCGACGTCCTGCGTCAGCTTCGTATGCTGGAACGGTCCGTTCTCATGCGGCGCGACATAGGCCAGCGCCGCATCCGAAGGGGTGAAGCCGCCGAAGATGTTGATCGGCTGGCAACCCGCCGCCCGCGCCGCCGGATCGGCGCAGACGACTGCGCCGTTGAGCGTGATCGCATTGGTTGCGGCGACATAGCGGTTCTGGAGGACGATGTCCCGCACCCTGATGTCGGAAATGGTGATGCCATGTTCATAATAGGCGTCATAGTTCCAGTCCGTTCCGCCGACGCCGATCTTGCCCTTCAGCCCGCCGACGAAGCGATATTGCTTGCGGTCGGTATGCACCCGGGGATCGGGGAAGGCGCCGTTGCTGCTGCCGAAGCTGAATTCCGTGATGCCCGCCGTGGCGCAGCGGTCGCGCACCAGTTGCGGCAGGAACGGGTTGGCGCACTGGACGGTCAGGCTGGGCCGGTTATAGCCGGGGCTGGGCTGGTTGCTGGTCTTCACCTGCGCGACATTGACCGTCACATAGGCTTCATTGTCGTCGGCGAAGTCGTAGCCGATCCGGGTGTAGCCGTTGATGCGCTCCAGCGCCGATTTCAGCGAGGCGCCCGAACCCGGCGCGCCCGACAGGTCGCCGCCCTGGCAGAAGCTGTTGCCGCGGAAGCAGTTGCTGACCTGGCCGTTGCCGAGCGGCTGGCCGCCCGAACCATAGTTGAAATTATAGGGCGTGCCGTTCCGGTCGAAGGCGATGCCCTGCAACGGGCCGTTGTTGATGAGGCCGTAGCGCGCATATTGATAGGGCTGTGCATAGTCGCGATAGTTGAACTGCGGCAGGCCGTTGTTGAGCTGGCCGGTGTTCATCAGCGTCGTCGCGCGATACCAGTCGCGGCTGCCGGCGAGGTCCGTGCCGAAGTCGCCGGCGCCCACGCCGCCTTCATGGTCATATTCGCCGCTCAGCACGACATGCAGGCGATCGTCGAGGAAGGACTTGCCCCAGGCCGCCTGCACCAGCGCGGTTTCATCGTCGCCATATTTGGTGATGCTGCCAAGGATATTGCCCTTGAACCCTTCGAAACGGGTGTCGGTGATGAAGTTGACGACGCCGCCGACCGCATCGGAGCCGTAGGAGGCCGACGCGCCCCCCGTCACCACGTCGACGCGCTTCACCAGAAGCTGCGGGAACATGCTGATGTCGGGAACGCCGGTGACGTTCGCGCCGACGACGCGCTGGCCGTCGAGCAGGGTCAGGGTGCGGATCGGGCCCAGGCCGCGCAGGGAGAAGGAACTGAGGCCCTGCTGGCCGCTCGACGTGCTGAAGGTGCCGGTCGACGCGCCGGTCGATCCCTGCAACGAAGGCAATTGGGCGACGGTGTTGAAGATATTGGGCTGCGCATTGTTGGCGATCTGCTCCTCACCGATCACCGTGGTCGGCGTGGGCGCGTTGAAGCCGCTGGTCGTGATGCGCGACCCGGTGACGACGATGTCGGCATTGCGCGCCGCGCCCGCATCCTCCGTCTCCGCCTGGGGCGCGGCCGTCGGGGGCGTGGCCGCGTCCTGGGCCCGGGCCGCGCCGGCCAGAGCCATGCTCGCCACCGCCGCGAGGCTGACGCCGGCCAGATGTCGATGGATTGCGATCGTCACTTTCATTGATCCTTCCCCTTTTATATCTGGCCGCCCGTTGCCGGCCGGGTGCGCCCATGCCCGGCGACGCCGCAAAGATTAGCCCCCGGCCCGCCGCGCCGCACTTACGACATAGGTCGTAGGCGCGCCGTGGCGGCGTTTTCCTACGGCTTCGCCGCGTAGAGGGCGTGGTGCGTCAGGATGAACAGCGTGCGCCTGTCCGGGCCCCCGAACAGGATCTGCAACGGACGATCGGGCACGTCGATCCGGCCGCTTTCCCTGCCGTCCGGCCCATAGACGAAGATCTGCCCGTTCGCGACATAGACGCGGCCGCGGCCGTCCACGGCCACGCTTTCCCCGCCGCGATTGGCGAAGCGGCGAAGATGGGTCAGCGCGCCGCCCGCGCCCACCGTGCCGCTATAGGTGACATTTTCCGACGCATTGGTGACGAACAGGCGCTCGCCCGGCTTGCCCGACACGAAACCATAAGCGTTGAGGCTGTCGGACCAGCGCCAGCCGCTATGGTCGACCGGCCCCTGCTGCCAGGTGCGGAAGGCGGGCAGCGACAGGCTGCCGTCGGGGGACAGATATTCCTGCGCCTTGGGCGTTCCCGCGTCGCGTGCGAACATCTCCGCCAATGTGGTGAACCGATAGGTCCCGAAGTCGAGCTGGTCGCGAAACTCGCCATTGTTCCACCAGTTGACCGGCAGCAATGTCCGGGCGGCGCCGCCGTTGCGCACCGGAGTGGGCCGGATCAGCGTCATCGCATCCTTCGGCCCCGCCGGATCGAAGGAATAGACGCCCGCCTTCGGCCCCAGGGAGGACAGCACCATCACATGGCCCGATGCGTCGATGGCAAGGTTCACCGGGTCGAGCGCATGGTCGCGCACGATCTCCAGCCCCTTGTCCTCGCTCCAGCGGTGGATGCGCTGGAACCGGCGGTCGATGAAATAGAGCGCGCCCTGCGGGTCCACCGCCGCGCCGGAGATCGACCAGAAGCCGTCCTCCAGCTTATCGACCTTCGTGCCGGCGGGCGGCGGCGCGGCGATGGTGCTGCCCGCCGGTCCGATGTCGAGCTTCGCAAACTCCCTTTCCCGCACGAACAGCTTGCGCGTCACATCCTCTATCGCATTGTCGAACGGATATTTGCTCGCCCGCAGGAAGGTGCCGCAGCCTTCGTCGTCGCAGGTGGCATAGCCGCTTTCGGCGTTGATGTGGACGTTGCGGAAGCGGATGTCGCCCGAATTGGAGAGCTTCACCGCGCTTTCCTCCGGCGCATAGGTGCGCGTGACGCGATAGCCATGATAATTGGCGAACAGCAGGTTGCTGGAATTGCGGATGTCGAGCGAGATGGCGTCGGGCCCGTCGCCCACTTCCTGTTCGGTCTGGGGCGCCAGGAACTCCCAATTATGCACATTGTCGAGCACGAATTCATTGCGGGCATGATGTTCGACCGACATTTCATAGACATGGCCCGGCGTGCGGGTGTCCGTGACATAGAAGCCCGCCTGCGCGAAGCTGTTGGGGCTCCACACATCGACGAAGGTGCCGCCGCCCCCGTCCGTGACCCAGATGCTGGGATATTGCGCGTCCAGCCGGTCGTCCGTGACGGGATCGCCGGTGTGGACCCGCAGGCTGCCGAGCATCGTGCCGTCTGCGGTGGGGGTGCCGCCGCCGCCCATGATCTTGACGTCGTCCACCAGGCTGTTCTCGCCCGAGCGCCACAGCAGCGCGGAGGCGCGCGGGTTCACGCGGCCGGTGAAGAGGCCAAGGCCGGACAGGATATTGTCGCCGCCCCTGGGGCTTTCCAATATGGGGAGCACCGTCCCGAGGCCGGCATGTCCGGGATTGTTGTCCGGAATATAAAGCTGCGTGATCGCCGGGTGCAGGCCGATCAGCACGCTGTCCGGGCGCAGTTTCAACCGGTCGGTGACCTTGTAGAAGCCGGTCGGGAAATAGAGGATGCGGTGGCTGTCGATCGCCTTCTGGATCGCGGCGGTGTCGTCCGCCCTGCCGTCGCCCATCGCGCCCAGCGTGCGGATGTTGACCCATTGCGCCATATCCGGAAGGTCGCGGATGGCGGGCGTCCTGGGCGCGGGCATGGCGGGCAGCGCCTCCACCTCCGCTTCCGTCCTGTACTCGCCCGTTCGTCCGAGCGTGGGCACGGCGAGGCCGTAGGAGAAGGACGCCACCCTATAGGCCCTGCCCTTGCCGTTCACCGCCTGCCCGCTGTCGCGGAAGCGCGCGAAGACCGGGCTGTTCACCGCCAGCGCGTTTTCGAAGCCGATCTGGGTGAAGA
Source organism: Sphingobium sp. PNB (assembly GCF_019873065.1). NCBI lineage: Bacteria > Pseudomonadati > Pseudomonadota > Alphaproteobacteria > Sphingomonadales > Sphingobiaceae > Sphingobium > Sphingobium sp. PNB. Next base: position 179,988 of record NZ_JAINEZ010000001.1, on the reverse strand, counting down.
CATTCTTCTCATTGGAGATGATGACGCCCGCCTTCGACACATTTTCGAATCGGACATCCTTGCCCCACAGGCTGTCGCCATAGCCCCGGTCGATCTCGATCCCCACGGGCGTGTTGCGGATCGCGACATTGACCAGCGTCAGGTCCACCTCATGTTCCCGGATGGCGGCGTCGCGCTGGCCGTCGAAGGTGGAATCGAGCAGGGTGAACTGCCAGGCGGGCGAGGTCTTTTCCGTCACGATGCCATAGCGGCCGCCCTGGAAATGGACATTTTCGATGACGTTGCCCGCCTGATAGACGCCCGCAAAGGCGGTGCCGAGGCGGAATTCCATATGGCTGAGGAAGGCATGCTGCGCCATGCGGAAGCGCACGCCCGCCGCCGCCGGATTGCCCGGCGCGATCTCTATGTCGACATTGCTCATCGAGGAATAGAAAGTGCCTGAATTGGCGTCGCGCACCACCTTTTCGCGCGGGACGACGGTCGGCACCGGCACGGGCACCTGGCCGACATTATACTGGTCGCCGCCGCCGAAGACGATCATGGTCGACACGCCCTGCTGGAACCCGGGCGTATTGGCGCCCAGCAGGATCACGGGGCGCGTCGGCCCCACGCCATAGACGCGCACGCCCGCCGGGATCACCAGCGTGCGCGTGATGCGGTAGGTGCCGGACGGCAGGAAGACAATGCCATGGCCGGTCCTGTCCCGCGCCTTGTCGAGCGCCTGCTGGATCGCCGCGCTGTCGTCCGCGCGGCCGTCGCCCTTCGCCCTGACGGTGACGGCATCGGGTTCATCGGGGGCAAGGGGGAAGACCGAGCGGCCCGCGGAGGATGCCTGCTCCGCCTGTGCCCGTTCGGCCCCCGCCAGGGCCGTTGCCGCCAGCAGAGCCGCCATCATGGCGCGTCCGATCATCACCGTCTCCCGAGATAGTTGTCGCCTCGACCCATGGCTAAGGCCGGGGCGGGCGCTTGGCACTTGCGACAAAGGTCGTAGTTTTCATGCCTCTACCGGCAAAGCTATAGCGAAGGGACATCGGGGCGGTGCGTCATCAGGGCGCCATCGCCCGCCTGCCAGGGACGCCATTTTGCCATCATCCGCCGATCCTGCCCCCTCCTTGCCGCTCGCCGTCATCGTCATGGGCGTCAGCGGCTGCGGCAAGTCGACGCTGGGCGCCCTGCTGGCCGAAGCGCTGGCCTGTCCCTTTCTGGAGGGCGACAGTTTCCACTCGACCGATGCGGTGGAGAAGATGCGCGGCGGGCGGGCGCTGACCGACGAGGATCGCTGGCCCTGGCTCGACCGTCTGGGGCAAGCGGCGGCGGATGCGATAGCGGCGAACGGCGCGGCGGTCCTTGCCTGCTCGGCGCTGCGCAGAAGCTATCGCGACCGGCTGCGCGCGGCGATCGGCGCGCCTGTGCGTTTTGTCCTGCTGGAAAACAGCCGGGACCAGTTGCTGGCGCGCCTTTGCAACCGCCCCGGCCATTATATGCCCGCCAGCCTGCTGGACAGCCAGTTGGCGACGCTGGAACGGCCGCAGCCGGACGAGGGCGCGATGATCCTGACGACCGATACGCCGCCCGGCGCGCTGCGCGATCTGACGCTGGACTGGCTGCGCTGATTGCCTTCACGGCATCAGGCGGCGGCGTCCTTCCCACAAATGCCAGCGCATCGCGAGCGCGGCGCCCTCCGGGTCCTGGGCGCGGATCGCGTCGACGATCAGCTCATGCTCGCGCAACATGGTCGCGATCACCTCCGGCGGGCGGGAGCGGGAGATGTCGACGCCCGCCCGCATGATCTTCTCTACATCGCCATATAGCGCATCGAAGGTGATGACGAAGGCCGGATTGCCGGTCGCTTCCGCAATGCGGCGGTGCAGTTCCATATCCTCGGCATGGGCGGGCTCGCTGGACAGCAGGGCCTGGCTCAACAGCGCCAGCCCTTCTTCGATATGCGCCATTTCATGCCCCGTCCGCCGGGTGGCGGCGAGGCGCGCGGCCTCCGCCTCCAGCACGAAGCGCACCTCATAACTGCCGAGCGTCGTCGGCAGTTCGCTGAGCGGCATGAAGGCCGTCAGCCGTTCCGACGGGCGGCTCTTGACGAAGGAGCCGGCGCCCCGCCGCGCCTCCGTTATGCCGTCCGACGCCAGCCGCACCAAAGCTTCCCGCACGATGGCGCGGGAGACGCCGAACATCTCCGCGAGCCGCGATTCGGAGGGCAGGCGTTCACCGACCTCCAGACCTTCCGCCTTGATGATCTCCACAATGCCGGCATAGGCATGGTCGGAAAGCCGCGCCTGCGTCATCGGGACACCTGCCTGTCTGTCGAAGTCATGGCTGCCCCCCTTGCTAGAAGATACTGCTCGCCGCCAGCACCAGCAGCAGGCCGACGACGGCGACGACTGTCTCCATGATCGACCAGGTCTTGAAAGTGCCGGGCATGTCGGTGCCAAGATAGCTTTTCACCAGCCAGAAACCGGGATCGTTGACGTGCGAGAAGAACAGCGAACCCGCGCCGATGGCGAGGACCATCCATTCGGGTTGCACGCCGGATGCGGCGACCAGCCCCTCCATGACGCCTGCCGTGGTGATCGTCGCCACCGTGGCCGAACCGGTCGCCAGGCGAATGCAGACGGACACGCCCCAGGCGAGCAGGATCGGGGAGATCGCGCCGCCCTGCGCCAGCCGCACCAGCATGTCGGAAAGCCCCGCCGTCACCAGCACCTGCTTCAGCGCGCCGCCCGCGCCGATGGCCAGAATGATGCCCCCGGCGGGCGTCATCGCCTCCGTCCAGATGGCGTTCTGGATGCTGCGGTCGGCGATGCGTCGCCCGAACAGCAGCGGCAATGCGGCAAGCACCGCCACGAGCAGCGCGACGACCGGATCGCTGATCCAGCTCAGCCAGTGGAACAGCGCCGCCATGTCCGGCGGCATCAGCGCGACCGCCTGCCCCGCCGCGATCAGCACGACCGGCAGCAGCACGGCCGCCAGTGCGCGGCCGACGGAAGGAGTCGCGACATCGACGCGCACGGGATCGAGCAGCGGAGGACTGAGCTTCACGCCGGGCGCGGTGAAGCGGGCCAGCAGCGGGCCGGCGATGATGGCGGTGGGGATGCCGACGATCAGGCCATAGACCAGCGTCAGGCCCAGATTGGCGCCCAGCGCGTTCACGGCCAGCAACGGGCCGGGATGCGGCGGCACCAGCGCATGGACCACCGACAGGCCCGACAGGGCGGGCAACATCAGGCGGAGCTTGGCCGTGTCGTTGTTCTGCCCATTGGGCAAGGCCGCCGCCGCCGAAGCGACGATCGGCAGCAGCAGCACCAGCCCCGTTTCGAAGAAGAGGGGCAGACCGATCACGATGGCGGTGAAAAGGCTGGCCCAGGGCGCGCCCCCAATGCCTGAAATGCGCAGCGCAGCGCGCGCGAGTCCGCCCGCGCCGTCCGACAGTTGGAGCATCGCGCCAAGGCCGAGGCCAAGCGCGACGACAAGGCCCGTGCCGCCCAGGATGGCGCCCGCGCCCTTCTCCACCGCCTTTGCGGTTTCCTCCATCGGCAGGCCCGCCAGCAGCCCCACGGTGAAGGCGCCGCAGAGCAGGCCCACGAACGGATGCAGCCGCCCCCGGATGATGAGCGTGATGGAGAGCGCGATGCCGGCAATGGCCGAGAAGATCAGCCGATAGTCCGCCGGGCTCATGCGGCGCCTGCTCCTGCGCCGACGCGGGCGACCGGCGGATGAGGAGCCACCGCCGCCATAACTGATGTTAACGCCATCCTCTCCCCTCTCTTCTATATGGTGATCGGGCCATGCGGAGATCAGCCGCTGCTGAAACCTGTTAGACAGGTCATAGCCATGATTTCAGCGCAAAACCACAGATATGGGGTCGTATATCGCATTTTTCGCTTGAAGCTGTCTGACCGATTCCGGTATGTTAGCGTTATCGAATCCGACATGGCAGTGCGCGAACCGCGCTGCCGCGGCAAGCCTGGCGGAATAGGCCGGGTAGAATAGCGCCGGGCAGGACAGCGCCTGGCAAAACAGGGAGAGAGAGGATGCACATCGCGCTGGATCTGCATGACAGCCTCGGTCATCAGGATCAGAGGCCCCAGGGCATCAGGACGGCCGAACCGCCCCAGCTCACCCCCACCCAGATGAAGGTTCTGCGCTGCGTTCATTCGGGCCTGCTGAACAAGCAGATCGCCTATGAACTGGGCATGGCCGAAGCCACGGTGAAGGTTCACATGACGGCGCTGATGCGGAAGCTGAACGTCCGCAACCGCACCCAGGCGGCCATCGTCGCGCGCAATCTGGGCTGGCTGCGCCCCGCGCTTGGCCGCGCCGCCGACTGACCCCTCATTCATCCTCCAGAAAAAAGGGAGCTTCGCGTGGCGACCACTTCCCGTCGTGAAATCCTGGGCGGCCTTGGCGCCGGAATGGTTCTGGCCGGCATGGCAACGCGCGCCGGCGCGGCGCCGGCGCGCAAGATCGGCTATGCCATTGTCGGGCTGGGTTCCTACGCCACGCGCCAGATCATGCCGAACTTCGCGGGTTGCGAGCATGCGAGGCTGGTCGCCCTCGTCAGCGGCACGCCGGCCAAGCTGGACCAATATGGCGCGCAATATGGCATAGCGGCGACCCACCGCTACAGCTATGCCGATTTCGACCGCATCCGGGACAATCCGGACATCGACGTCGTCTATGTGGTGCTGCCCAACAGCATGCATGCCGAATATAGCATCCGCGCGGCGCAGGCAGGCAAGCATGTGATGTGTGAAAAGCCCATGGCCGTGTCCGTCGCGGAGTGCGAGGCGATGATCGCCGCCTGCCGCAAGGCGGGAACGAAGCTGATGATCGGCTATCGTTCGCGGTTCGAACCCTATAACCGGCTCGCCATCGAACTGGCGCGCGGCGGCCATGTCGGCCCCACCCGCCTCATCACCGCCGAACATGGTTTCCCGGCCCGGCCGGACCAGTGGCGGCTCGACCGGCCGTTGTCGGGCGGCGGATCGATGATGGACATCGGCATCTACAGCCTGAACGCAGCCCGTTACCTGACCGGGGAAGAGCCGGTTTCGGTCAGCGCCGTCGAGACCACGGACAAATCCGATCCCCGCTTCAAGACGGTGGAGGACCGCATCGGCTTCCTGCTGCGCTTTCCATCCGGCATCGTCGCCAACTGCATCTCCAGCTATAGTTCCTCCCATAATGGCTATCGCGTCATCGGCACGCAGGGCTGGATCGACATGGAACCGGCGACCCCCTATCAGGGGCAGAGCATGTCGATCCGCAAGGATGGCGTCACGACCCCGCGCACGCTCCCGCCCGCGGCCAAGAACCAGTTTGCGGGGCAGCTCGATCATATGGCCGAATGCATCGTCAACGGCACGACCCCCATCGTGCCGGGCGAGGAAGGCCTTGCCGACATGCGCGTGATCGAAGCGATCTACCGTTCGGCGGCCGAGCGGCGAGAGGTCGCCATAAGGGCATGACGTCGCGCCGGATGTTCCTGGCCGGTCTGGCGAGCCTGCCGGTCGGCGCGCGGCTGGGCGCGGCGGTGGCCGCCCCCATCGGCTCGATCCGGCGGCTCGACCCCGAACTGGACCGGATCGTTGCGCCATCCGCCGCCGTGACCGTCCTCGCCAGGGGCTATAAATGGGCCGAGGGTCCGGTCTGGGCGCCGCGGGACAATTGCCTGCTGTTCAACGATCCGCCGTCCAATATCCTGTATCGCTGGCGGCCGAAGGATGGGGCGCGTCCGTTCCTGTCGCCTTCCGGCCTGCAAGGCCCCGTGCCGCCCGGCATCAGGGAGCCGGGCCTCAACGGTCTGGCGATCGATTCCTCCGGCGCGCTGATCGCCGCGGACAGCGGCACGCGCGCCATCGTGCGAATCGACCTGCGCACGCGCGCCCGGACCATTTTGGCCGACCGGTTCCAGGGCAAGCGGTTCAACAGCCCCAATGATCTGTGCGTCGCGCCGTCGGGCATGATCTATTTCACCGACCCGCCCTATGGTCTGACGGATGGCGATAGGTCTGCGTTGCGGGAACTGGAGCATTGCGGCCTCTATGCGCTGGGTCCGGACGGAGCGCTGTCGCTGCTGGACGGCAGTCACCGCCGCCCCAATGGCGTTGCGGCATCGCCGGACGGCAGGACGCTCTATCTTGCACTGTCCGATGAGCAGCGGCCGGAGGTTCTGGCCTATTCGCTCGATGAACGCGGCTTTCCGACGGGTCGGCGCCTGTTCCACGACATGCGCGCGGAACAGGAGAAGGGCCTGCCCGGCCTGCCGGACGGCATCAAGGTTTCACGCAATGGGCATGTCTTCGCCACAGGTCCGGGGGGCGTCCACATACTCGCCCCGGACGGCAGGGCGCTGGGGCTGATCGGGACGGGCAAGTCGGTGGCGAACTGCGCGCTGGACGCCGCCGGGCGACGCCTTTTCCTCACATCCTCCGATATGCTGGCGGTCGTGCCGGTTCGGCCGGCCTAGAGCCAATCGACATTCAGCCCTGACGGCCTGCAAATGACGCTTTTCCGTGCTGCCGGTGCTCACCTACTTTGAGTAGGCTGCGCTCCGGGTCACGGAAAAACACCATTTTACCTTCGGTGGCCTTCGGCTCGGCTCGTCATCTTCTGAATGTCGATTGGCTCTAGGGGCGGCTCACGACAGGGAGATCAGGCCGCGGCCCCCAGCCGACCCAATTCCCCCTCCGCCCGCGCGCGCCTTCCATAGACTATCTCGAACAGCGGCCCCGCCATCATGGTGGTGACGATCGCCATCAGCACCAGCATCGAGAACAGGGCGGGTTCGATAATGCCCTTCTGAATGCCGATATTGATGATGATGAGTTCCATCAGTCCGCGCGAGTTCATCAGCGCGCCGATTCCCAGCGCGGTTCGATTATCCTCGCCCGACAGGCGCGCCGCCGCATAGCAGGCGCCGAACTTGGCAAGGATGGAGGCGACCAATATGCCGAGCGCAATGAGCAGGAAGGAAAGCGAATTCACCATGTCGAGGCGCGTGTTCAACCCGGAATAGGTGAAGAACATCGGCAGCAAGATGACGACGGCCAGCGGTTCGACCTTCTTCCTCAGTTCCTCCACGAACAAACCGCGCGGCATGAATACGCCCAGGATGAAGCCGCCGAATATGCCGTGAATGCCGATCGCGTCCATGATGAAGGCGGACAGGCAGAACAGCGCCAGCGTGATCGCCAGCACGGTCATGCTCATTTCGCCCTGCGCCTCTACCGCGCGCCCCAGCGGCGCGAGCAGGCGCCGACCGAACAGCAGCAGGAAGCCGACATAGAGGAAGGCGCCGACGATCGCCAGAACGGCGACGCCGCTGCCGCCGCCGAACAGGGCGAGCACCACGGCCAGCACGCACCAGGATGCGGCGTCGTCGAACGCCCCGGCCGTCAGCGAAAGGGTTCCGAGCGGGCTGTCGGCAAGGCCGCGTTCGTTGATGATCCGCGCCAGCATCGGAAAGGCGGTCAGGGCAATGCATGCGCCCATGAAGAGCGTCGCGCTGCCCTGACCTATGCCCTCCGCGAAAAGGCCGGGAACGGTGACAAGCCAGGGCGTGATCAGGATCGCGATGACGAAAGGCGCGAACAGCCCCGCGCCCGACACCATCGCCGCGTTCCGGGCCTTCGACTGGAAATGATCCAGGCGCAGCGTCAGGCCGACGAGGAACATGTAAAGCGCCACGCCGAACTGCGCGCCGGCGTAAAGCACATTGTTGGTTTCCCTGGGAAAGATCATCGCCTGCAGGTCGGGCGCGACGACGCCGAACAGCGAGGGCCCCAGGATCACTCCGGCGATCATTTCCCCGACCACCTGGGGCTGCGCCAGGAATTTGCGGCAGAACCAGCCCACCCCCCGGCAGGCGAGGACGATGAGCGCGAGTTGCAGGAAGAAATGGATGCTGTAGTCGCCGGGAGCGAAACTCAGCAGCTTCGCGCTGACCGGCGGCCCGTGGGGCGCCAATATGTTCGTCAGCGACGGAAAAATATCCCCAGCCATCCCACCCTCTCGCCTCTTATCTTGGGAGCGCTACCACATAATCCCGGTGGAAGGAAGGGATTGCGCGCTTTACGGCCCGGCGCAAGCGGTCCGATGCCGCGGAAGAAGAGGGAGGAGAGGTATCGGGCAAGGCGGGGGAAGGGGAAAACCGCCGCTGCCCTGGCCCAGGCAAAGCTCTGGACGCAAACCTCTCCCCAGTTCATCGCCATGCTGCCGGTGTCGCTTCGACCCCGACAGCATGGTCTTCATTCAGACGTTGACCTGGTCATGAGCGGAAGACCGGTTCCCCGATTTCCCGTACCATGTCCTAGAAACGGAAACGAACGCCTGCCCGATACATGCGCCCGACGACATCGTAGAGCGCGGGATTGACGAAGAATGGCGACTTGGCCGGATCGCGATCGAACAGGTTGTCGACCTTGAAATAGGCGGTCACCTGCGGCGTGACATTATAGGTGCCACCAATGTCCATGTAGAAGGCGCCGGGCATGAAATTCTGGTCGATGGTCGGATGATTGTTGGTGGACGCAGGGCAGGTGCCCGGCTGGCAAACCACATATTGGTGGCCCAGCACGCCGTCGCTGAACCAGCGCTCCTGGATCATGAACGAGAATTTCTCATTCTCGTAGCTCTGGATCGCCAGGAACTTCCAGTCGGGCGTGTTGCCAGTATTGACGCCCGCGCTGTCGACCGGGATCGTGCCGATCAGGCCGGAGTCCGTCACGAACTTGCTGACATGCGTCGCAAGGCCGCGCAGGGTCAAGGTGCCCGGCAGGCCCAGAGGCTGCCGCCACTGGTAGCTCGCCTCTATGTCGAACCCGCTGGTATCGATCGACGCCAGGTTGAACGCCTGCACATTGATGAAGTTCGGCCCCTGCTGGTTGTTCAGGTTGAACGCGCTGCAGGTTTCGGGACGGACATTCTGGAAGCAAAGGTTGACGATGTCGCCCGCGCCCAGGCTGGAGATGACGTCCTTGATCTTGATCTTGTAATAATCGAACGAAACGCTGAGGCCCGGCAGCCAGGACGCGCCGGAAAAGGCGATGCCCGCCGTCGTGTTGCGCGCCGTTTCCGGACGCAGGTTCGGGTTGCCGATGCTGTTCTGGATCGCGAGCACATTAACGCCCCGGAACGGGTCGAAGAAATTGGGCAATGTCGTGGTGACCGGGGCGGCGAACAGTTCCGACAGGTTGGGCGCGCGGACGTCCTTGGACGTCACGCCGCGCAGGCGGAATCCTTCGATCGGGAGGTTCCATGTGCCGCCGACCTTCCATGCCCAGATGGTGCCGGACGTGCTGTAGTCGGTCACGCGCACCGCGCCGTTGATGTTGGCGCGACCGAGCGCGTCGCTGTTGAGGACCGGCAGATCGGCCTCGAAAAAGGCTTCCTTCACGCCATAGGCGCCGCCGCCGCTCTTGTAATTGCCGGCGTACCAGTTGTTGCCGCCGGGCAGCAGCGTGGGATCGAACGGATAATCGGGTTCGCTCGGTTGGAAATTGGTGCCGACGCCATAGGGATCGGCCTTCACGCGATAGAATTCGTGGCGATATTCGCCGCCGAAGGCGATCGACAGCGGCCCGGCCCACAGTTCCACCGGCGAACCGGAGATGTTGATGCTGACCACGTCCTGCGTCTGGCGGGTCCGCTGGCGGGGTCCGTTCTCCGGCATGATATAGGCGAGCGCAGCCGCCGACGGGTTGCCGCCGAAGATGTTGAGCGGCTGGCATCCGTTCGCCCGCGCCGCGGCGCTGGCGCACACCACAGCGCCGTTCAGCGTGGTTGCGTTGATCGCGTCGTTGAAGCGGTTGGTGAGCAGGATGTTCGACACATCGATGTCGGTATAGTTCGTGCCGCGCTCATAATAATTGTCGTACGACCATTCGGTGCCCAGGAAGTCGAACTGACCCTTGGCGCCGATCACCGCGCGATACTGGCGGCGGTCGGTGTTGACCTGCGTGTTGCCCAGGGCGGCGTTGCTGGTGCCATAGCCGAAGCTGGTGATGCCCGCCGTCGCGCAGGCCGCCTTGATCGACGCCGGCACGAACGGATTGGCGCACTGGATCGTCAGGCCCGGCTTGTTCATGCCGCCCACCGGCTGGTTCTGCGTCTTCACCTGGCCGAAGTTGAAGGTGAAGTAGAGTTCGTCATTGTCGGCAAAGTCGAAGCCGAGGCGTGCGTAAGTGTTGATGCGTTCGATGGACGACTGGAGCGAACGGCCCGCATCGACATTGCCCGACAGGTCTCCGCCAAGGCAGAAGCCGGGAAAGCAGCCGCGCACATTGGTCGTGCCGTCACGCGCGGGGACGCCGTTCGATCCATAGTTGAACTGGAACGGGTTGCCGTTCTGGTCGAACGCCGTGCCCTGCAGCGGGCCGGAGGTGATGAGGCCATATTTGGTGTAGTTATAGGCCTGCGCATAATCGCGCAGCACATAGCGCGGCGATCCGTCATTGATGACGCCACGGTCGATCAGGCTGGTCTGCTTGAACCAGTCGCGGCCGCCGGCCAGGCCGATGCCCCAGTCGCCGCCGCCCACGCCGTCTTCATTGGCATATTCGCCGCTGACGACCAGATGCGCGCGATCGTCCAGGAAGCTGGTGCCGGCCGCAAGCTGGACGAGCACCTGTTCATTGTCGTCATATTTGCTGATGCCGCCCTGGATATTGCCCTTCAGCCCCTTGAAGCGGGTGTCGGTGATGAAGTTGACGACGCCGCCCACGGCGTCCGATCCGTAGGAGGCCGACGCACCGCCATTCACCACGTCGACGCGCTGGATGAGCAATTGCGGGAACAGGCTGACGTCGGGAACGCCGGTCACGTTCGCGCCGACAACCCGCTGGCCATCGATCAGCGTCAGGGTACGGATCGCGCCCACGCCGCGCAGCGAGAAGGAACTGAGGCCCTGCTGACCGCTTGAGGTGCTGAAGGTGTTGACCGTGGTGCCGCTTGAGCCCTGAAGCGACGGCAACTGGGCAATGGTGGTGAAGATGTTGGGCTGCGCATTGGCCTGAATCGACGTTTCATCGATCACGGTCGTGGGCGTCGGCGCGGTATAGCCGCTGGCCTTGATGCGCGATCCGGTGACCACGATGTCCGAAGTGCTGGCGCGCTCTTCGCCATTCTGGGGCGCCGAAGCCTGGCTCGCCGCCTGTGCGAAAGCGGGCGCATGGACAAGGCCGATGCCGAGCGCGACCATGCTCGCCATGGCGCAACCCGCGCGCATCAAACGGCGTTGAAACTGGAAATCCGACATCCTGCTCTCCCCAATAAAATGATGCTTTGCATCTGAATGCGGGGCTGTCGCCCCGGCCGCGCGCCTTCACCGTCAAACGATAACAAGGAATCGACTGATTTTTAGTTAGCGCTAACAATGCCTATTGATTGGAGGAGGATTATTGTCAATACTCATACAAGATTATCGGGAGGGGATGTTGCTTTCGAACCACAAATGCCGCCGCCATGCCATGTCCGTAGAGGACGGCGGCCCGGCTCCCATCGCCCGAAAACCCAGGGGATTTCGCGGCTCGCGCTGGAGCAGGCCGCCATGTTGACGCTGGTCGGCAAGTTCCGCTGGACGATCATCGGCCTGTTTGTGGGCGCGATGGTCATCAATTATCTGTCGCGTTCCGTGCTGGGCGTTGCCGCGCCCGTGATCCTTGCCGAACAGAAGATCAGCAACGTCGAATATGGCTGGATAACCGGCGCCTTCCAACTGGGCGTGATGCTCCAGCCGGCGGCCGGCTATTTCCTTGACAGCGTAGGGCTGCGCATTGGCTTCGCCATATGCGTCGCGGTTTGGTCGCTCGTCACCATGGCGCATGGCCTTGTGAATGGCTGGTTCGGATTCGCCGCGCTGCGCGGGCTGCTCGGCCTGGCGGAAGGATCGGCCCAGCCCGCCGGCCAGAAGCTGGTGGCGGAATGGTTCCCCTCCAGGGAACGCGGCATCGCGGGCGGCATCTACAATATCGGCGCTTCCTTCGGCGCGGTCTTCGCCCCGCCGCTCGTCGCCTGGGCCGTCATGGTGCATAGCTGGCGGCTGGCCTTCGTCGTGGCGGGGGGCATAGGCCTCATCTGGTCGGTCCTCTGGTTCCTCCATTACAACAGCCCGATGCGGCACCGGCGGCTGAGTCAGGCGGAGCGCGACTATATCCTGAACAACCAGGAACAGCGCCTGGCCGCTCGCGCCGAAAAACCCGCTGTGCTCGCCCTTGCGCGGCGGCGCGACCTTTGGGGCATAGCGCTTCCCCGCCTGCTGGCCGATCCGGTCTGGGGCATGCTGTCCTTCTGGATGCCGCTCTACCTCGCGCGCGTGCGCGGCTTCGATCTTGGGCAAATCGCGCTGTTCGCCTGGCTGCCCTTCCTGGCCGCCGACCTTGGATGCCTGTTCGGCCCGGCCGTCGTCGCCTTCCTCCAGCGCAGGGGGATCGACCTTGTCGATGCGCGGCGCTGGGCCTTCACGCTTGGCGCCCTGTTGATGACCGGCATGGCCTTTGTCGGCTTTGCCACCAATCCCTATGCGGCGATCGCCCTGCTCTGCCTTGGCGGCTTCGCCCATCAGACCCTGTCGGTGACGGTCATCACCATGGCGTCCGACCTGTTCGCCAGGAATGAGGTGGCGACCGCCGCCGGCATGGCGGGCCTGGCCGGGAATCTGGGGGTGCTGGTCTTTTCCCTTTCCCTTGGGCAGATGGTCGACCGGGTCGGCTATGAGCCCTTTTTCATCCTGCTCGGCGTGCTCGACCTGGTCGGCGCCGCCATTTTGTGGACGCTGGTGCGCAAGCCTCGATGACAAACATTTCCAACCCCATTTTGCGGGGCTTCAATCCTGATCCGTCGATCGTGCGCGTGGGCGACGATTTCTACATCGCGACATCCACCTTCGAATGGTATCCGGGCGTGCAGATCCACCACAGCCGCGACCTGGTGAACTGGCGGCTCGTCGCCCGCCCGCTCGACCGCGCGGGGCAGCTCGACATGCGCGGCGATCCCGACGGCTGCGGCGTATGGGCCCCGGACCTCAGCCATGCGGACGGCCGCTTCTGGCTGGTCTTCACGGACGTCAAGCGTTACGGCGCCACCACCGTCCAGGGGGCGAAGGGCATGTCGTTGCGCGACTTCCCCAATTATGTCGTCACCTGCGAAACGGTCGACGGCATATGGTCGGACGCGGTGCACCTCAACAGCAGCGGTTTCGACCCGGCGCTATTCCATGACGATGACGGGCGCAGCTGGATGCTCAACATGCTGTGGGACCACCGGCCCGGCCATGGCCGGTTCGCCGGCATACAAGCGCAGGAACTGGACCGCGCGACGCTGAAGCTGGTCGGCGAACCGACGCTGATCTTCAAGGGCACGGAGCGCGGCTTTACCGAAGGGCCGCATGTCTACAAGCGTGGCGGCTTCTATCATCTGCTGGTCGCCGAAGGGGGCACGGGCTGGGATCATGCCGTCGTCATGGCGCGCGCGCCCGACCTGCTCGGCCCCTATGAAGTGCATCCGGATGGAGCCATATTGACCAGCGCGGGCCGCAAGGACGCGCCCATCGCCCGCGCCGGCCACGGCGATCTGGTGGAACTGGCGGATGGCAGCACCTGGCTGGCCTATCTGTGCGGCCGTCCGCTGCCGGGGCGCGAACGCTGCATCATGGGCCGCGAAACCGCGATACAACCGATGCTGTGGGGCGAGGATGGCTGGCTGCGCACCGTCAACGGGGACGCGCGGCCCGACGGGACGCCGCCTGCGCCGGACCTGCCGCCCGCCCCATGGGACATCGAACGCTGGGACGGGCGCTTCGACCTTCCCCAACTGCCGCGGGACCTGCAATGGCTGCGCAGCCCCGCCCCGGAACGGCTGTTCAGCCTGACGGCCCGGCCCGGCTTCCTGCGTCTTTACGGGCGTGAAACGGTCGGCAGCCTGTTCGAGCAGGCGCTGGTGGCGCGGCGGCAGACCGCCTTCCGCTTCACCGCGACGACCTCGCTCTCCTTCGAGCCCCGCAGCTTCCAGCAGGCGGCGGGCCTCATCTATTATTATAACAGCACCAAATTCTATTATCTGTGCGTCAGCGCCGAGGAAGGCCGGCGGCAGCTCCAGATCCTCTCCGCTTCGCCCGAAAATCCGGAGGGCAACAGATTCGACATCGTCGCCGACCGGCTGCCCGACGGCACGATCGATCTGCGCGCCGCCGTGGATGGCGACCGGCTGCGCTTCGCCTGGCGGGCCGATGGGGAGGACTGGCATATCCTTCCGGATGTCCACGACGCCAGCATCCTGTCGGACGAAGTCACCCACCCCGGCCTGCCCAACTTCACCGGCGCCTTCATCGGCATGGCCTGCCAGGACCTGTCGGGCCAGGCCCATCCGGCGGATTTCGCCAGCTTCGTCTATGTGGAGGAAGAGTTCGGCGCTCCGGTGGACTGACGCTGCACGATCCGATGCTCCAGAATCCTCTCGCGGGGAACGCGGGAACGGCGGGCGCCCGCCGCGATCTGAGCCACCAGCAGGTTAAGGGCCTCCGCCGCCAGATCCCGCACCGGCTGGTGCACGGTCGTCAGCGGCGGCCACAGCGTCTGGGCGGCTGTGGTATCGTCAAACCCCACGACGGTCAGTTCCGCCGGAACGTCCAGATGGCGCCGGTGCGCCACGGACACGACGGCCGCCGCCATGTCGTCATTGCTCGCGAAGATCGCCGTGGGCGGACTGGCCGCGCCCAGCAACTGCTCGGCAGCGGCGAGGCCGGACATATAGGTGAAATCGCCCTGCGCGACCTGCACCTCCACCCCGCCCCGTTCCCGGACAGCGGCGTAGAAGCCAGCCATGCGTTCGGCGCTTGCCGCCTGATCGGGATTGCCAAGGATGAACCCCAGTCGGCGATGCCCCATGTCCAGCAGCAACCCGGTCATCTGATAGGCCGCGGCCCGGTCGTCGATCCGCACGCAAATCGTATCGGGGGATTGATATGCGCCCACCGCCGCCATGACGCAGCCCCTGGCCCGCAGGACGCGAAGCACATCCGGCGCTTCGCCCAGCGGCGGAGCAAGCAGCACGCCGCTGATCCCCGATTCGATCCAGTCTTCCAGCGCGGCGGCGGACGGAGCGCGCCCCCCTTCCCCCTTCAGCAGCACAAGCCGCGCGCTGCAGGCGGACGCTTCCTCGAACACCCCCGTCAGAAATTCGCTCATGAACGCGGCGCTGGGATTGGAATAGATCACGCCGATGCGCAGTTCGCTGGACGTCACCAGGCTGCGGGCCGCGGCGTTCGGCGTGTAAGCCAACGCCTTGATCGCCTCCTCCACCACCGCGCGCGCCTGTGCGCTCACGCCCGCGCGCCCATTGATGACGCGCGACACCGTCATGGACGACACGCCCGCCCGCGCCGCCACATCGACGATCGTCGCCCCGCGCGCCGGACGCTCCGGTTTCGCCATGCCCACCCCATGTCTTCGACAAACCCAAAACGGTGATCTAAGCCAAGGATCGCCTGCGGCAAAGGGGCAAAGAGGACATGGATCGGCGGAGATGCCGGAGCCCGGCGAGAGGCGTTCGCCGGGTCATCCCCCGGCGGGCGACGGCGCATAAAATATTTGTGTGAGTTATTGACCAGCCCTCTGGATCGTATAGGATTTTAGCGCCGGTCGATCAGCAGGACACCGGCCTCATAATCGACAAAGGGGATGCTGGATGACCGAGCGGGCCATGCTTTTCGATCGACGTCAGGCGCTGTTGGCGTCGTCCCTGGGCAGCGCGGCGGCGCTGCTGGGTGGCGAAGCAGCGGCCGCTCCGCGCTCGACCGCCATTTCGGGCGGTGCGGGAACCTGCACCACGCCGCGCAACGCCATTGCGAGGACGCGCTATGGCCCGGTGCGCGGCTATGTCGCCGGGGACGTCTTCACCTTCAAGGGCATACCCTATGGCGACGATACGGGGGGAGAGAACCGCTGGCTTCCCGCCAGGCCCCCCAAGCCCTGGGCCGATCCCTATCCCGCGCTCGCCTATGGGGCGAACTGCCCGCAGACGCTGCACAGTTTTCGCGCGAAGGAACACACCTTCCTCCAGCAATGGACCGACGGCTTCCTTGGCGAGGACATGCTGAAGCTCAACATCTGGACGCCCTCGCTATCGGGCAATCGCCCCGTCATGGTCTATTTCCACGGCGGCGGCTTCGCCTTCGGCTCCTCCTACGAACTCGCCTCTCACGACGGCGCGCAGATGGCGCGGCATCATGACGTGGTGCAGGTGTCGATCAACCACCGCCTCAACGTGCTGGGCTTTCTGGACCTGACCGAGGTGGGCGGCGCGCCCTATGAGGAATCGGTCAATGTCAGCATGACCGACTGCATCGCGGCGCTACGCTGGGTGCAGGAAAATATCGCGGCCTTCGGCGGCAATCCCGACCGGATCATGATCTATGGCCAGTCGGGCGGCGCATCCAAGGTGACGACGCTGATGGGCATGCCGTCGGGCAAGGGTCTCATCCATCGCGCGGCGGCGCAATCGGGCGGCGGCGGCAATATTCCGGCGCTGGAACAATCGCGCGATTTCTCGCGCCGGGTCGTCAAGGAACTGGGTATCGGCGCGCGGGACATCGGCGCGCTGCAAAGGATGGACTGGGCGACGCTTTTCGCCGCGGGCAACAAGGTGGCCGAGCAGGTCAACGGCCCGCGCGGGGTGGGCGGCCCCTCCACCACTCCGCGCGTGGGCTGGAATCCGACAATGGACGGCCGGGTCATCACGGTGCGGTCCTTCTTCGACGTGGCGCCCGATGTTTCCCGCGACGTGCCGATGCTGATCGGCAACACCAGCGAAGAGGGAATGCGGTTCGGCCAGAATCCCGGCGAGGCGGAATGGCGCGCCGACCTCAGCCAACGCTATGGCGCACGGAAGGCGGACGCGCTTATCGCCCAGATGAAGCGGGACCACCCCGAAAAGGCGATCCGCACCCTCTCCTACGGCGTGGACTCCCTGGGCTACCGCAATCGCATCCAGACCATGGTTGGCCTGCGCGACAAGCAGCCGGGCGCCGCGCCGATGTACCAATATCTCTTCCAGTGGCAGTCGCCCCAGCTGGACGGAGTCGCTGGCGCATGGCACACCGCCGACCTTGCCTTCGTGTTCGACAATACAGCGCTGTGCGATCAGGGCACCGGCAATACGCCCGAAGCGCGGAAGCTGGCCCGCACCATGGCGAGGGCCTGGGCCAATTTCGCCCGCACCGGCAATCCCAGCCAGCCGGGGCTGAACTGGACGCCGACCGACGCCACGCGGTGCGCGACCATGGTCTTCGACAATCAATGCCGCATGGTCGACGATCCGCAGGGCGCGGCGCGCCGCATCATCCTGAGCTGAACATCAAGAGGACTGTCCATCCATGCGCCGGTCGCTGCTTCCCTTCCTCACCCTTGCCGCCATTGCCGCGCCTGCCCTGTCGCAGGACGCGGCGCCGGGGTCCAATCCCATCATCCGCGACAAGTTCACCGCCGATCCCGCGCCGATGGTCGATGGCGACCGCCTCTACCTCTATGTCGGCCATGACGAGGCGCAGCGGGACGAGATGTTCAACATGAAGGAATGGCTGGTCTATTCCACCACGGACATGCGGCACTGGACCGATCATGGCCCGATCATGAAGGTGTCCGACTTCAAATGGGCGAAGAAGGATGCATGGGCGTCGCAGACCATCCGAAAGAACGGCCGCTACTGGTTCTACGCCGCGGTCGAGCATGACAACACGCATCCGGGCAAGGCGATCGCCGTCGCCGTTTCGGACAGGCCGACCGGCCCGTTCGTCGATGCGAAGGGCTCCGCGCTGATCACCAACCAGATGACGCCAAAGGGCACTCACAGTTGGGAAGACATCGATCCCACAGTCTTCACGGACGACGATGGCACGAGCTGGATCGCCTGGGGCAATCGTCAGGCCTATATCGCGAAGTTGAAGTCCAACATGATCGAGCTGGACGGACCCATCAGGGAGATCACTCCGCCCCATTTCGAGGAAGGCCCCTGGCTGCACAAGCGCGGCAGATTCTATTATCTGACCTATGCCTCCCTCGACAGGGCGACGCATCGGGACGAGCGCATATCCTATGCGACCGCAACGTCCCTCGACGGCCCCTGGACCTATCGCGGCGAACTCACCGGCTCTGGCAAGTACAGCTTCACCATCCATCCGGGCATCGCCGAATTTAAGGGCGACTGGTATATTTTCCTGCACAACGCCACGCTTGCGATCGGCGATCTGAACGGCGCCATCGGCCGGCGGGCCGTCACCGTCGAGCGGCTGGAATATAATCCTGACGGCACCCTGAAACCGGTGGTGCAGACCGAGGCCGGAGTAACGGCGCGCCCTGCGCGGAACTGAGCATCCCGCTCGACACATATGATTGGTAGCGCTATCACTAAGCGAGCCGCACGGGATGGTCGGCACTTCCAGGAGAGATTGATCGTGACGCACCGGACCTTAGGGCCAATCGACATTCAGATGATGACGAGCCGAAAATGGTGGTTTTCCGTGACCCGCCGCGCAGCATACTCGAGGTATGTGAGCACCGGAAGCACGGAAAAGCGTCATTTGCAGGCCGTCAGGGCTGAATGTCGATTGGCTCTAGGCCTTTTACCCCTTCCTTCTGCGCTGCTGTCCTTTTCCCTGCTCATGCTGGGCGCCGCCACCGCCGAGGCGGCGCCCGCGCGGTTCGATCGCTTTGCCTATGAAGGAAAGTCGATCGAGAAGATCGCGGTCAAGCCGGGTGAATATCGCAATCCGATCCTCACCGGCTATTATCCCGATCCATCGGTCATGCGCGTGGGGGACGACTATTATCTCGTCAACTCCTCCTTCGCCCATTATCCGGGCCTGCCGATCTTCAGGTCGAAAGACCTCGTCAACTGGACGCAGATCGGCAATGCGATCGACCGGCCGGAACAGCTCGACTTCAACGGTCGCCGCATTTCGCAGGCCGTATTCGCGCCGGCCATCAGCTGGCACGAGGGCACTTTCTACATCGTCAACACCTGCGTCGAATGCAGGGGCAATTTCATCATCACGGCGAAGGACCCCGCCGGCCCCTGGTCAAACCCCATATGGCTGCCGTTCGAAGGGATCGACCCCTCCATCTACTGGGAGGGGGACAAGGCCTATATCGTCAACAACCGCGCGCCCAACGAACCGCCCCGCTATGACGGGCACCGCGCCATCTGGATTCAGGAATATGACTGGCGCGCCGGCAAGATGGTCGGGGAAAGCACGCAACTCATCAACGGCGGCGTCGACATCAGCAAAAAGCCGGTCTGGATCGAAGGGCCGCATATCTTCAGGAAGGACGGCTATTATTATCTGACCGCGGCCGAAGGCGGCACCAGCGTCAACCATTCGCAGGTCGTGTTCCGTTCGAAGGATCTGCGCGGCCCCTACACGCCCTATGAGGGGAACCCGATCCTCACCCAGCGCGATCTTGACCCCGCGCGGTCGAACTTCATCGGATCGGCCGGTCACGCCCAACTGGTGGAGACGCAGAGGGGCGACTGGTGGGCGACCTTCCTCGCCGTGCGCCCCTATGATGGCGACGACCATTACAATATCGGCCGCGAAACCTTCCTGCTGCCGGTGACATGGAAGGACGGCTGGCCGATCATCCTGCCGCGCGGTCAGGCGATCCCCCATGCGGCGAAGCGCCCCGACCTTCCGCCGCAGCCCAGGCCGGCGATCCCGACGAGCGGCGACTTTTCCTATGTCGAGGATTTCAACGGCACGCGCCTGCCCATGCAGTGGATCGGCATTCGCACCCCGCACAAGCCCTTCTACCGGATCAGGGACGGCGCGCTGGAACTGGAGAGCGGGGCGGCCATCGGGGACCTGAACGGCGTCCCTGCCTTCATCGGGCGGCGGCAGCAGCATGCCAATGCCACCTTCTCCACCACGCTGCGCTACACGCCGGTCAAGGACGGCGACCGCGCCGGGCTGGCCGCCGTGCAGAGCGACCGCAGCAACCTCTTCTTCGGCCTGACCCGCATCGCCGACCAGCCCGTCGTCGCGCTCTACACCCGCGATGCGGCCGACGCCGACACGCTGGTCGCCTCTGCCCCCGTCGCCACGAACGGACCCGTGACCCTGACCATGCGCGTGACCGGCGGGACGATGGCGTTCGATTATGGCGCCGGCGGCAAGACCCGGACGCTGAAGCAGGGGGTGGACGCCACGCTGCTCAGCACCCGGAAGGCCGGGGGCTTCGTGGGCACGGTTGTCGGCCCCTATCACTACACGCCCGCCCCATGAGGAAGCGCGCCATGCTCCGCCCCGTCGCCGTCGCGCTGGCCGCCAGCCTCTCCCTTGCCGCGCCCGCGCAGGTCTGGCGCGCCGATCAGGGCGACGGCACATATCGCAATCCCGTCCTCTTCGCCGACTATCCCGATCCCGACATCATCCGCGTTGGCGAGGATTTCTATTTCGTCTCCACGACCTTCGCAAACTCCCCCGGCGTCACCATCCTTCACTCGAAGGATCTGGTGAACTGGCGGATCGTCAGCCATGTGGTCGACCGGCTCGATGGCGACCCGCGCTATGACCTGAGGGACGGCGGCGACTATCGCCATGGTTTCTATGCCGCCAGCCTGCGCCGCCACAATGGCATGTTCTATCTGGCGGTCACGCCGGTCGGGCACAGGACCCGCATCTATCGATCGGCGACGATCGAAGGTCCGTGGACGTATCGGGAGATCGACCGCGAAGCCTTCGACCCCGCGCTGTTCATCGATGCCGACGGAACGGCCTATCTCGGTACCTCGATCGGCAGCGACGGCACGGTGACGCTGTTGACGCTCAACAAGGATTTGAGCGCCGTCACCGCCGCGAAGGTCACCTATTACAACAAGGGCGCGGAAGGATCGAAGATCATCCGCCACAATGGCTGGTACTATTTGTTCAATGCCATTCCCGGCAAGCTGGCGATGACCGTCTCCCGCTCGCGCAGCCTGTGGGGACCGTGGGAAACCAAGCCATCGATCGACGACAGGACCGGCGGTCATCAGGGCGCGATCGTGGATATGCCCGACGGGAGCTGGTACGGCTTCGTCATGGTGGATGCCGGCGCGATCGGGCGCATGACCAACATCAGCCCGATCTTCTGGAAGGACGACTGGCCCTGGTGGGGCACGCCCGACAGGCCCGATCACGTTCCCGAACGATCGCCCAAGCCGATCAAGGGCCATGCCTTTGCCGAACCGCCCGCCTCGGACGATTTCTCCGCATCGAAGCTCGGGCTGCAATGGCAGTGGAATCATAATCCTGACGACAGCAAGTGGTCGCTAACGCAGCGCCCCGGCTTCCTCCGCCTCCACGCCACGCAGGCCGACGGCATCTGGACCGCGCGCAACACGCTGACGCAGAAGGCGCAGGGGCCAAGGATGCGCGCCGTGACGAAGCTCGACACGACGGGCATCAGGCCGGGCGACATTTGCGGCCTTGGCAGCTTCGGCAAATATAGCGCCCAACTCTCGGTTATCGGCGGCGCAGGGGGTGCGAAGGCGCTGCGCATGATGCTGACCGAAAGCACCATGGACGGGCCGAAGACAGAGGTGCGCGTCCCGTCCCTGTCCATTGCCGGCCGCACGCTCTGGCTGCGCACCGACATGGATTTCGACGCGAAGCTGGGCCGTGTCGCCTACAGCCTCGACAACCGGAAATGGGCGGAGGTGGGCGGCAGCTTCCCGCTCGCCTTCGACTGGCGCACCGGCACCTTCCAGGGGCAGCAGATCGCGCTTTCCTGCTATAATCCCGCGCCGGCCGGCGGCTATCTCGATGTCGACAGCTTCACCCTCATGCCGCTTCCGCAGGGCGTGCGTCCATGAGCCTCAGCCGTCGTGAAACCATGATGGCGATGGCCGCCGGCACCGCCGCGCTCGCCGCTGCCCGGCCGGCAGACGCCGCACCCGCAGCGCCGCATCCGCTGACGCTCTGGTATCGGCAGCCCGCCGCGACGTGGACGGAAGCGCTCCCGATCGGGAACGGACGCCTTGGCGCGATGGTGTTCGGCGGGGTGGCGCGGGAAAGGCTGCAACTCAACGAAGGCACGCTCTGGGCCGGCCAGCCCTATGATCCGGTCAATCCGGAGGCGAAGGCGAACCTGCCCCAGGTGCGCGAACTCATTTTCGCGGGCAGGATCGCGGAGGCCGAAGCGCTGGCCAACAAGACGCTGATGGCAAAGCCGCTGGCGCAAATGCCCTATCAGACGCTGGGCGACCTGATCCTCGATTTTCCGGACGTCGGGCAGGCGGCCGCCTATCACCGCGAACTCGATCTGGACAGCGCGATGGCGACCACCCGCTTCACCGCCGGCGCCGCCGCCCATGTCCGTCAGGTGGTCGCCTCCCCCGCCGACAATCTGATTGCCGTCCGCCTCTCCTCGACCGGCAGGCTCGACGTCGACATTTCCCTCCGCTCCTCCCAGAGCGGCGTTCAGGTCGCTGCGGACGGCGCCACCGGCCTGCTGCTCACCGGCCGCAACGGCGCGTCCAAGGGGATGGAGGGCAAGCTCCGCTTCGCCGCCCGCCTGACCGCCCGCGTGGAGGGCGGCAGCGCCGCCCACGGCGCAGACGGCCGCCTCAGCATCCGGGGCGCGAAGTCGGTCACTCTGTTCCTGACCATGGCGACCAGCTTCAGGCGGTTCGACGATGTCGGCGGCGATCCCGTCGCCGGCACCGCCGCGACGCTTGGCCGTGCGCAAGACCGCTCCTTCGCGACCATCGCCGCGGATGCCGCCGCCGCGCACCGGCGGCTGTTCCGCCGCGTCAGCCTGGACCTTGGCACGTCGCCGGCCGCCCAGCTTCCGACCGACCGGCGCATCGCCGCATCGCAGACCAGCGACGATCCCGCGCTCGCCGCGCTCTATTTCCACTATGCCCGCTACCTGCTGATCTGTTCGTCGCGCCCCGGCGGTCAGCCCGCAAACCTGCAGGGGCTCTGGAACGACAGCCTCAATCCTCCCTGGGGCTCCAAATATACGATCAACATCAATACCGAGATGAATTACTGGCCAGCCGAGCCGGTCGCGCTCGGCGAATGTGTCGAGCCGCTGGTGGAGATGGTGCGCGAACTCGCCGTCACGGGCGCGCGCACCGCCCGGACCATGTATGGCGCGCGCGGCTGGGTGGCGCATCACAATACGGACCTCTGGCGCGCCACCGCGCCGATCGACGGTGCGCAGTTCGGCCTGTGGCCGACCGGCGGGGCGTGGCTCTGCGTCCATTTGTGGGATCATTATGACTATGGCCGCGATCGCGCCTATCTTGCGTCCATCTACCCGCTGCTGACGGGCGCGGCGCGCTTCTTCCTCGACACGCTCCAGCGCGATCCGGCGACCGGCTTCCTCGTCACCAATCCGTCGATGAGCCCCGAAAACCCGCACGGCCACGGCGGCACCGTCTGCGCCGGGCCGACGATGGACATGGCGATCCTGCGCGACCTCTTCTCCCGGACGATGGAGGCCGCGAAGATCCTCGGCCAGGACGCCGCCCTTGTCAGCGAAATGCAGGCCGCGCACGACGGGCTCGCCCCCTACAGGATCGGGCGGCAGGGCCAGCTCCAGGAGTGGCAGCAGGATTGGGACGCCGACGCGCCCGAACAGAATCACCGCCACGTCTCTCATCTTTACGGCCTGCACCCCTCGCGCCAGATCACGCCGGACGGCACCCCCGCGCTCGCCGCCGCCGCGCGCCGCACGCTGGAAATCCGCGGCGACCGTGCGACCGGCTGGGCGACCGCCTGGCGCATCAACCTCTGGGCGCGCCTGCGCGAGGGCGATCATGCGCATGAGATATTGCGCTTCCTGCTGGGGCCGGAGCGCACCTATCCCAATATGTTCGACGCCCACCCGCCATTCCAGATCGATGGCAATTTCGGCGGCGCGGCTGGGATCGTCGAAATGCTGATGGGCAGCCATGGCGACGTCATCGACCTGCTGCCCGCGCTGCCCGCGGCCTGGCCCGCCGGCGGCGTCACCGGCCTGCGGGCGCGGGGCCGCTGCGGCATCGATCTCCACTGGCGCGATGGGCGGCTGGACCGGGCCATCATGCGCCCCGAACTCAGCGGGCATCGCACCATCCGCCTCGGGACGAAGAGCCGCCCCCTCACCTTCAAGGCCGGCCTGCCGGTCACATTGACGCTCAAGGATTTTGCATGACCCTGCGCCGTTTCCTCCTGCCGACCGTGGCGCTGTGCGCCGGCACCGCGCTTTCCGCGCAGTCGCCGGTGCAGACCGCTGACCCGCTCGCCCCCACCGGCCGCTGGTCCGCCTATCGGGCGGGCAGCGCGCAGGTGCCGCCCATGGGCTGGAACAGCTGGAACGCCTTCTTCACCCATGTGGACGAGGAAAAGCTGATGGGCTCGGCTGAACGTATCCGCGACACCGGCCTCGCGCAGAAGGGCTATCGTTACATCAACATCGACGATGGCTGGTGGATCAGGCGCCGGGTGAGCGACGGCAAGCTGATGATCCGCACCGACAAATTCCCCTCCGCGCGGGTCAAGGGCGATCCCAGCTTCCGCCCGCTGACCGACAGGCTGCACGCCATGGGGTTCAAGGCCGGCATCTATTCCGACCTCGGCCGCAATATCTGCTCGCAAGCCTATGCCGATGGCAGCGAGCAGCTTCCCGAGGGCAGCGTCGCAGAACGCGAAGTCGGCCTTTACGGCCATACCGACCAGGATATCCGCCTCTTCTTCGCCGACTGGGGCTTCGACGCGATCAAGGTCGACGGCTGCGGCATCCGCGCCTACGCCGCCGACGCCGAGCGGGTGAAGAGCGGGCAATATCGCGCCCTGGCGCCGCTGATCGACCAGCACAGCATCAGCCGGTCGAACATCCCGGCGGTCAAGGCGCTGTTCGCCGACATCAACCAGTCGCTCGCCCGATATAATCCCGATGGCGACTATATGCTCTCGCTCTGCATCTGGGGCAGCGCCAATGTCCGGAGCTGGGGCAAGGATGTCGGCAACATCTCGCGCACCAGCGACGACATTTCGCCGGACTGGGGACGAATGCTCACCAATTACGACAGCGCCGCCCGCCGTGCCCTATACGCGCATCCGGGAAGCTGGAACGATCCCGACATGCTCTTCATCGGCAAGGGCGATTTCGACGCGAACCACCTGATCGAGGCGAAGTCGCATTTCTCGCTATGGGCGATGATGAACGCGCCGCTGCTGATCGGCGCGGACCTGCGCGTCACGCCGCAGCCGCTGATCGACATTTTCGGCAATGCCAACATCATCGCGCTCAACCAGGACCCGGCCGGCAATCAGGCGGTCATGGCTTTCGACGCGGACGGCTTCCAGATTCTCGTCAAGACGCTGGCCAACGGGGACAAGGCGGTCGCGCTCTTCAATCGCGGCCTTGCGCCGGTGGACGCGATCCTGACCGCCGATCACCTGAAGTTCCGCGCCGACCACCCGATCGCGCTCGCCAATCTCTGGACGGGGGAGAAGAGCAGCTTCACGCATGACATGAAGCTGCGCGTCGCTCCCCGCGAAACGGTCGTGTTCCGCGCAAGGGGCGACCGGACGCTGGCCGGCGGCCTCTACCTGTCCGAACAGCCCGGCATGGTGAATCCGGCGGCGGACGGCGTGGTGCAGCCCGAACCCGATCCCACCATCTATCGCTCGATCCCCAACTGGCGCGGCACGCGCGGGATCGGGGAGCGGCCGATGTATGCCGGCTGGGGCGGCGCGATGGCGGACTTCACCCCCTATAACCAGCCGCTCGTCATCGCGGGCAGAACCTATGGCTCGGGCATAGGCATTTTGGCCAACAGCCGGCTTGAAGTGCGCAACGCCGGCTTCGCCCGCTTTGCGGCGCAGGTCGGCGTGGACGACAGCGCGCTCGACGGGGATCAGGCGGTGCGCTTCTTCCTCTATGGCGACGGCAAGCCGCTCGCCAGCACGCCGCCGATGCGCCGGGGCGCGCCGGCCCAGGCGATCGCCGCGGATGTGAAGGGGATCAAGCTGCTGGAACTGGTCGCCCGCGCCGACGGCGCGAAGGGCAATGCCGTTCCGGTGAGCTGGGGGGATGCAGCATTGCTGCGCTGATCCCCCCTCCATCCGTTACCGCGTGATCGGCAGCTCGAACGATCCGACCGGCAGCGGCGCTTCGTCATAAAGGTTGATGACCGGCGATTCCGCCCAGGCATAGCGCACGCGCGTCGCCGGCAGGCCGTCGCCCGCCAGCACGATGCGCGTGCCTTCCACCCGGCCGGGTACGAAACGGCAGCTTCCGGCCGCTGCTCCGCACAGTTCGAAGCCGATGGCCTGACTGGCGCTGCGCATATGCAGCCCGCCGGTCAGCCCGGTGAACTCGACCGCCGCGCCGCCGTCCGTCGTCGCCACCGCCCGCGCCGCCTGCGGGCCGGTGCGCGACACCGGATCGCCATAGGCGACGGCGCGCATCGCCCGTGCCAGGCGGCGGCCGACCTCCTGCTTTTCGCCCGGATGGATGTCGAACGGGTCGCCCAGGTCGATGGCCGTGGCGAGGCCGCCATGCGCATCCCGCGCCATCGCCTGATATTGCACCTGGCGCATCGCCGCCCAGCCGCTTTCCCCCGGCTGCGTCACCGGCGCGCCGTAAGCGGCAAGCTGGACCGCGACGAAAGCGAGGTCGGGCGAACCGAACTGCCGCCGCCAATCCTCCATCATCGCCTTCATGCGGTCGGCATAGCCGGGCAGGTCGACGTCCGATTCGCCCTGATACCAGGCGACGCCTTTCAACCCTATCGACCCCAGCGGCGCGATCATGCCGTTGTAGAGCGTGCCCGAACCGGTCGTGTCGCCCCACGGCACGCGCGGCGCGCCCGCCGGCGACCTGGCCGGCACCGCATAGCGCCAGCCGTCGCCCAGCGGCAGGTCCCCGCCCTGCCCCTGCCCAAGCCCCAGTTTCATGACGTCCGCCGGGCCGGACAAGCCGCCATTGGCATAGTTGTCCTGCACATTGACGATCAGCACATTGCGTCCCGGCTTCAGCACGCCGGGGGGCACGTCGAACATGCTCGGCTGCCAGCTTCGGGCGCTCATCGCCACCGGCTTGCCATTGATCCACAGCCGGCCGACATCGTCCAGCAGTCCGAGGGAGAGGGTGGCCGCCTGCTTCGCCTGCGCCGCCGTCAGTTCGATCTCCCTGCGGAACCAGACCATGCCATTATAGTCGGCCAGCGCGGGAACGCCCCATTGTTCCCAAGGGCCTATGCTGGGCACGTCCTGCCATGCGATGCTGCTGTCCGGCTGCCAGGGTTCCTTGCCGGCGGCATCCCCGGTTTCCTTGCGCCACCATTTTTCCCATTCGGCGCTGGCCGCCCGCTCCGCCGCAAAGGGATCGCGCCCATGCAGCGATACGAGCGCCGATTGCGCCGCCTGTCCGACCGCCGCCTGCGCCCGCGCGCCCATCCACGGGCTGATCCGCGATCCGCCCCAACTGCTGGCGATGGCGCCGATCGGCACGCCGGCCGTCTTCCGCAATTCCCGCGCCATATAATAGCAGGCGGCTGAGAAATCGGCCACGCTGTCCGGTCCGGCCGGGCGCCAGGACGGCGCCTGCCGGAAGTCGCGCAACGGATCGTCCGCCACAGCGCGCGGCACCAGCATCAGGCGCAATCGGTCATCGGCCGAAGCGCGGATCTGGCCCACCGCATCCTGCGCATTGCGGACCTCCAGCTCCATGTTCGACTGGCCCGAACAGAGGAAGACGTCGCCCACCGCCACATCCTGCGCGACCGCGCTGCCCGAGGGAGCGCGGGCCTCCAGCGTCACCGGTCCTGCGGTGACGAGCGGGCCGAACTGCACCGCGAAACGGCCTTCGCCGTCGGCGCGGACCTGCCGGACCTCACCCGCCAGCGTGACCGAGACGGCTTCGCCGGGATCGGCCCTGCCCGTCACCGTCACCGGATGATCGCGCTGGATGACGGCATGATCGCCGAACATGGGGTCGAAGCGCGGCGCGGCCAACGCCGGAGCCGCGCTCAGCGCGACCAGACTGACGGTCAAACCCAAGTGCCAGATGATGTTGCGGGAAAACATAGGCCGTTCGCTCCTCCCTGTCCTGTCGGCCCTGTCCCGGGCCGTCACGCGCAGGGATAATCCATTTTCCTCCGGCGGCAACCGGATTTGTTATCGCTACCACTGAAAGGCGCCTATTTCGCCGTTCCGAAATCGAGATGGCTGGCGAAGAACGGGATCAGCTTGTCCTGAAAACGCCATGCGACCCGGTTCGTATGATCGCCGTCGTAGATTTCGAAGCTGTTGGCGATGCCATAGCGGTCGAGTGCTTCGTGAAGCGCCCGTGCGTCGTCCTTCAGCCCGTCCTTGTCGCCCACATCGATGGCAATCGCCCTGTAGCGGCGCAGATTGCCGATATATTGGTCGACGAAGGCCAGGGGCGCATTGGCCGCCCAGCGGGCGAGAACCTGCGGCTGCACCTGGCCGTCCTTGACCGGCAGGTCCAGATAGAGCGGCGGGTTCCCGGGATTGGGGGACCAGGCCGCGGCGGTCGCAAGCTGCGCCCTGAGGAGGAAAGGCAAGGCAGCCGAATCGGCAGGAGTCTTCACCGCCTCCAGCGCCTTCAACGCTGCCGCGTCCATCTGCCCGGCGCTGCGCGGGGACAGGCAACAGGGGCTCATCATGTAAAGGGCGCCGAACATGTCGGCATGTTTCATGCCGATGCGGCTGGTGCCGTAACCGCCCATGCTGTGTCCAGCAAGGCCGCGACTTTCGCGGCGGGGGATGGTGCGGTAATGGGTGTCGATATAGTGGACCAGATCACGCGCTATGAAGGTTTCGAAGTCTCCCGTCGTCATTGATCCCGAATACATCGACCCATTATGGACAGTCTTCGAATCGGGCAGCACCAGGATCATCTCCCGCGAGCCCTTCGCAAAGGCATTCTGCACAGTCGTCGGGACATGGATTTCCTTCGTCCATTGTTCCGCCCCGATGGAATAACCGTGCAGCGCATAGATGACGGGATAGCGCCGGCCCAATTCGCGGCCATAGCTGGGCGGCAACAGGACCAGGACGTCGCGGTCGGCCGCCTCCCCCTCCAGATTGCCTTCGATGGACGGCGCATGCACCTTGATCCGCTCCACGGTCACGGCCTTCGCGCCTGCCACCGCCGGCGGTCCGCCCGTCGCCACCTGCGTCCCGCCGGGCGCGGCGCTCATCGCCAATGCCGATCCGACCATCGCGGCCATGATCATCTTCTTCACATCATCCCCTTTCCATCGCATGTCATTTGTCTTCAAGCTCCTGTCTTCCAGGCTCAGGCGCCCCGCAGCATCCGCATGACCAATGTCCGGATACGGCCATAATTGCCCTTCGCCAGCGGCCCCAGGACGCCATGCCGCTCCTCCGGCAGATGCGCCAGCGGATGGCCGTTCGGCCGGAAGACGTAATGATCGAAATAGGCGCGCCACGCGGCGCGCTCACGCTCGGGCCGCTCGGCCAGGGCGATCATCGCCAGCAGCATCGCCGCATAGGGCGAATCGGGGCCCGCCGCGAACCCGTCCCACCAATAATTCACGAGGATGTTGACGTCGTCGAGCGCCTCTACCTGATGCCACCAGAGCTTGGGCAGATAGAGCGCGTCGCCCGGAGCGAGATCGACGACGAGGGCCCTTGCCCGCGCGGCCGCGAAACGGGGATAGGTCGCCGCTCCATCGGGTGCGCCCGCCGCCATGGAAACGGGCTGGCCGGACAGGGTATGGTCCACCGGTCCGACATAAAGATCCCCGATGGCGTCCGGCGGATAAAGGGTGAAGCGCCGCCGTCCCGCCACCACGCAGGCGAGATTGTCGTAACTGTCATAATGACAGGCGACCGTCGACCGGTTGCCGATCCAGAGGCGCGGATGAACGCCAGCGCCCACCAAATTGCAGGGATTCTCCTCTGCGAAACCGGGAAAATGGGAATCGGCGGGCAGCGATCCCAGATAGGCGGTTTCGCTCCCGCTTTCGGCATTGGCGGCGATCCGGCCCAGCGCATCGCCGATACTGGCCGTTTCCCGCGTGAAGTTGAAGCCGCCGGGGCCGTCGCCATAATGATAACGTCCGCCAAGCTCGGCGCCCGCGGTAAAATATTCGGCGCTCGAACTGGCGGCGAATCGGGCGACATAGTGCAGCGCCGCCGTCCCGCCCTGCCCGCCAGCCGCCACTGCCGGCCAGTTGTTGAACCGCCCGCGGATCACCGCGGGTCGGCACAGGGCAGCGAATGCGCGCAGATCGTCAGCCGCCGTCATATCGGCCGCCGCGAACGCCTCGATCACGGGGCTGGCGTCGCCCATGTTCAGGCCGGCACCGCCAGCCGTTCATTGCGGCGGCGCGCCATCAGCGCGATGTGCCGGAGCGAGCCGATCATGGCATAGGCGCTTTGCAGATGCCCCGCCCGGAACAGCTTGAGCACCGTCGCATCGTCCAGATCGCCAAGCGTATCCAGACTGATCGTGTAAAGCCCGTCGAGTCGCAGCCTTTCCCCATCATCGAAGTTGAGAGAGATGTCGATCGGCTCGATCAGGCGATGGGCCAGCATCTCCGCGATGAAGGCGTCGGTATCCGCGGCCCCTGCCATCAGGCGGCCCAAGGCATTCTGCACGGCCTTCAGCGATGCCGTCGGCGCGCCCTGCGCATCGAACAGCGATTCGCCCTCCCGCCCGGCAAAACGGTCATGAGCGGGATCGAAGGCGATGCTCTCCCCCAGAGCGAAGAAGCCCTCGCGATCTGCCTCCAGCGGCCGGAAGGCCGGTCGGCGGTCGGGCGAATCGATCAGGCATTCCCCTCTTTTGAAGCCCATCAGCGCCCCGGCATAGAAAGCGCCCGTCTCCGCATGTTTGGAAAACAACAGGGGACAGGCAGCAGCCGCAGCCGCAAATTCGCCGACCACGATGCGGACGAAGGGATCGCGTCCCTCGTTCGCGGGCCGCATCCGCAAGGTTGCGTGCAGTTCGCTGTTCAGCAGTTCCACCTCTTCCATATCCTCTCCCACCTTGTTGACGGCCGCTCGGCTTGCCGCTTCGGCCGGCTTTTTCCCCATGCGGAGGCTGCATCCTGGCGGATAATGATTACGCCTACAATTCCGCTTGATCGCGCGTTTAGATAGCGCTACCATTTTCAGCAGAAAAAAAGAAGACCTGGGTGAGGATGATCAAATCCGCTTAGAAAAGCGGAACAAATCACCCTGATCAAGAAAACATGATCGCCGCAGCAATAGTGCCGCGGCGTTCGGGCGAGATATTGTCTGAACAAGGGGAGGATCATGACGTATAGAATGACCAAGGCCGAACCGGCGCGCGGCCGTGCCGCGCTTGCGGCGACGGCAAGCCTGCTGGTCCTGGCCATCGCCGTTCCGGCCACGGCCCAGGACGCCGCGCCGGCCAGCGATGCCGACATCATCGTCACCGGTATTCGCGGCTCATTGCAGCGCAATCTCGACATCAAGCGCGATTCTTCCGGCGTCGTCGACGTCATTTCCGCGGAAGACATCGGCAAGTTCCCGGATTCGAACGTCGCGGCGTCGCTCCAGCGCCTGCCGGGCGTATCGATCAATCGCGCCGGTTCGCGTGGCGAGCCGGACGGCATCACCGTTCGCGGTTTCGCCGGAGACTTCAACGAAACGCTGATCGACGGCCGCAGGATTTCGACGGCGACCGGTGGACGATCGGTCGACTTCACCACTGTCGGATCGGACTTCGTGGGCCAGCTGGCAGTCCTCAAGACGCCCGACGTTTCCTTGTCGAGCAGTTCGATCGGCGCCACCGTCAATATCTCCTACCCCAAGCCCTTCGATCACCCCGGCACCCGCGTCGCGATGAGCGCGGCCGGATCGGTCCAGGACGATGCCGGCAAGATCGTGCCGACGATCGGCGGCCTGTTCAGCACCACCTTTGCCGACGACACAATGGGCATCCTTGTCGACGCGGTCTATACCCGCCGCGATACCCAGGTGAACCGCGTCTATGTTTCGGGTTGGCAGGGCGGCCGGTTCGCGCCGTGCCAGCTTGCAGGCAGCACCGCCGCAAGCTGTTCCCCGACGTCGAATCCAGAATCCGCCGCCTGGGCGACCCCGACCAACCGGCAGAATGTCGTCGGCTGGTATCAGCAGCAATATGGCGCCGACCAGCGCTATACCAAGGATGAACGCATCGACGGCCGCATCGCCTTCCAGTGGCAGCCTTCGGACGACGTGCTGCTGACCATCGACGACAATTATTCGCGCCAGAAGATCGTGACCGACATTTCCGGTTTCGGCATGTGGTTCAACCAGGGCGACCTGCGCAATGTGGAGCAGGACGAGAACGGCACGACGATCAATTTCATCCAGGCGGGCACGCCGACCGACTTCACGGCCGGCCGCGACAGCCGTCTGCTGGAAACCAATCAGGTCGGCGTCAACCTGAAATGGGATGCGACCGACAATCTGAAGTTCGAAGCGGACGCCTCCTACGCCAAGAGCCGGCAGAACCCCGGAAACCGGATCGGCAGCGAGAATGGCGACATCGGCTATGGCGGCTTGCTCGGCACGGCGCTGGGCGTCCGCGTGACCGGCGACAGCAAGAACAGCTTCCCCGAACTGACGACCTATGGCCCGGCCGGCGATCAGTCGCGCTGGAGCGATCCCACCATCATCGGTTCGCACGTCACCGTGCGGTCGGTCCAGAAGAACTCCGATGAGATCAAGCAATTCCGTCTCGGCGGCACCTGGGAGGACGACAGCTTCCGCGTGAAGTTCGGCGGCCGCTATATGGAGGACCGCTTCCGGCTGGAGAACCGCAACACCTTCGCCAATAATTTCTGGCAGGCCTATGCGGGCTACGGCACACCTTCGGGCCGGAATACGGGCGTGCCGATCCCGACCAGCCTTTATGGCCGTCCGATCAGCCTGAACAACTGGATTCCGGGCTTCTCCGGCAATCTGCCGCCGGAACTGCTGGCCTATGATCCGCGCGCCTATCAGGAATATCTGGAAGGGCTGGGCAATCCGCAGACGACGAACATCCCGGGCTTCAACTATGCCGATCCCACGGTCGGGCCGAATTTCACGGGAGCCTTCGACCTCGCGCTCGATCCCGGCAGCGTCCAGGACATCAGGGAACGAACCTGGTCCGCCTATGTCAGCGTGAATTTCGAACATGAGATTGCGGGGATGCCCTTCCGCTTCAATGCGGGGGTTCGCGAGGAGATCACCAACCTCACGTCCAGCGGCGTCGGTCGCCTGCCCATTGCCCTTACGGGCAGCGCCGCCGACCCGACGCTCCTCAACGTCACCTTCTCCGAAAGTCAGCCGATCTCGACGAAGAGCAGCTATTCCTATCTGCTTCCCAGTCTGGATATGAAGCTGGAGGTCACGGACAATTTCCACCTCCGCTTCGACGCATCGCGGACATTGACCCGTCCTTCGCTCAACACTCTGACGCCCGTTCTGAACGTCGGTGTGGGCCAGCGCGTCGGCGCGCTGACCGCGACCGGGGGCAATCCAAGATTGCAGCCTTTCCTCGCGGACAATTTCGACTTCGCGGCGGAATGGTATTATCAGCGCAACTCCTATGCGGCGGTGAACTTCTTCATCAAGGACGTGTCGAACTTCATCGTTGCCGGCACGCAGCGCCAGACCATCAACGGCGTGGTCGATCCGACGACGGGCCAGCCGGCCGTCTTCACCGTGTCGCAGCGGGTCAACGGCCCGTCCGCCACGATCAAGGGCGTGGAACTGGCATGGCAGCATGTCTTCGGCGACAGCGGCTTCGGCTTCAATGCCAACGCCACCTTCGTCGATACGAACAAGCCCTATGACAGGACCGACCTGTCGCAAAGCGGTTTCGCGGTGACCGGCCTTGCCAACAGCGCGAACTTCGTCGGCTTCTACGACAAGAACGGCTTCCAGATCCGTGCCGCCGTCAACTGGCGCGACAAATATCTGCAGGCCTTCGGCCAGGCGCAGAACAATTCGGCCTTCGGCGCCGAACCGACCTTCGTGAACGAGGCGTTGCAGGTCGACCTCAGCACCAGCTTCGACATCACGAAGCAACTGACCATCTTCGGCGAGGCGCTGAACCTCACCAACGAAACGGTCAGCACCCATGGCCGGTTCAGCAACCAGTTGCTTGACGTCTATGCCTATGGCCGGCGGTACACCGCAGGCGTTCGTTACCGCTTCTAACCTGTCTCGCCCTGGGGGGATGTCGGTTGACATCCCCTCCCTTTTTGGCGTTCGTTACCGCTTTCCCTATCAAGGCTGTCGCCATGGTTCATCCCGTCCGCAACATCGTGATCGTCGGCGGCGGGACCGCCGGATGGCTGACCGCCGGCGTGATCGCCGCCCGCCATCGCAGCCGCATCGGCAACGGCTTCACCGTGACGCTGGTCGAATCCCCCAACGCGCCGATCATCGGCGTGGGCGAAGGGACATGGCCGACGCTGCGCACCACCCTGTCGCGCATGGGCATTTCCGAAACCGACCTGTTCCGCGAATGCGACGCCGCCTTCAAGCAAGGGGCGCGCTTCGCCCGCTGGACGACGGGAACGCCTGACGACGGCTATTACCACCCCCTGATGCTGCCCCAGAATTTCGGGCAGGTGAACCTTGCCCCCCATTGGCTGGCGAGCGAGGGGGATGAAAGTTTCTGCGACAGCGTCTGTTCGCAGGGCCGCATCTGCGACGACGGCCTGGCACCCAAGACCATCGCGACCGCCGAATATGACGCGCTGGCCAACTATGCCTATCATCTGGACGCGGGCAAGTTCGCGCCCTTCCTGCAACGCCATTGCTGCGAAAAGCTGGGCGTGCGTCATGTCCTGGCCGATGTGGAGCAGGTGCTGATGAAGGAGGATGGCGACATACGCGCCATCCGCACCACCCAGGCCGGCGAGATCGAGGGCGACCTGTTCGTCGACTGCACCGGATTCAAGGCGCTGCTGATCGAAGGCGCGATGAAGGTGCCGTTCAGGGACTGCAACGACGTGCTGTTCTGCGACACCGCGCTCGCCATGCAGGTGCCCTATGAGCGGTCCGACAGCCCGATGGCGTCGCACACCATCTCCACGGCGCAGAGCGCGGGCTGGATCTGGGACATCGGCCTGCCGACCCGGCGCGGCATCGGCCATGTCTATTCCAGCAACCATATTTCCGACGAAGAGGCGGAACGGGAACTGCGCGCCTATATCGGTCCGCTGGCCGAAGGGCTGGGCGCGCGGAAAATCGCAATCCGTTCGGGCCATCGCGAAACCTTCTGGAAGGGCAATTGCGTCGCCGTGGGCCTGGCCGCGGGCTTCCTCGAACCGCTGGAGGCGTCGGCCATCGTCCTCATCGAACTGTCGGCCAAGATCATCGCCGAGCAGATGCCCGCCTGCCGCGAGGTGATGGACATCATCGCTTCGCGATTCAACGCCACGACCCATTATCGCTGGGGGCGGATCATCGATTTCCTGAAGCTGCATTATGTGCTGACGAAGCGCACCGACAGCGATTTCTGGCGCGACAATGTCCGGGAGGAGACCATTCCCGATCGTCTGAAGGAACTGATGCTGCTCTGGCGTTACCAATCGCCCTGGTTCCTCGACGAGTTCGACCGGGTGGAGGAGGTCTTCCCGGCGGCGAGCTACCAATATGTGCTCTACGGCATGGGATTCCGGACAGAGGTCGACCGGCCCGCCCTGGCGCGCGACGCCCATCTGGCGGACCGCGCCCGGCGGGAAAATACCGCCATGACGGCGAAGCTGCGCGCCGGCCTGCCGCGCCATCGCGATCTGATCGACAAGATCGTGGCCCATGGACTGCAACCGGTCTGACGGCCATATAATTTGTCGTACAAGATTGCCTTCGCAAAATGGTAGCGCTATCGTTGCGGGAATAACCAGAGAGGATCAGCATGCCCATGAAGTTGCGCGCATTGGAAGCCCTGCCGCTCGCCGCCCTGTTGCTCGCCGCCGGATGCCAGCAGTCGCAGCCGGCGAACGAAGCCCAGCCGAAGGCCGAAGCGAAGCGCGACGCATCCGAATATCTGTCGCAGCCGCTGGTCACGGACATCTACACCGCCGACCCGTCCGCCCATGTGTGGAACGGGAAGATCTACGTCTATCCCAGCCACGACATCGACGGGCCGACGCCGGAGGACGATCTGGGCAGCCATTTCGAGATGCGGGACTATCGCATCCTGTCGATGGACAGGATCGGCGGCCCCGTGACGGTCGGCCCGGTGGCGCTGGATGTGAAGGACGTGCCTTGGGCCGACAAGCAGATGTGGGCGCCGGACGCTGCGTACAGGAACGGCACCTATTATCTCTACTTCCCGGCCAAGGACAAGGCGGGCGCCTTTCGCATCGGCGTCGCCACGTCGAAGGACCCCATGGGTCCGTTCAAGGCGCAGCCGCAGCCGATCAAGGGCAGCTATTCGATCGATCCCGCCGTCTTCACCGATGATGACGGATCCAGCTATATGTATTTCGGCGGCATCTGGGGCGGACAGCTTCAGCGCAATGTCGACGGCAAATATGATCCCGATGGGTCGAAGACCGATCTGGGACAGGACGACAAGCCCGCGCTGGCGCCGCGCGTCGCGAAGCTGACCGGCGACATGCTGGAATTCAGCGAAGCGCCCCGCGCGATCCAGATCCTGGACGACAAGGGCAAGCCGCTGCTGGGCGGCGACCATGACCGCCGTTTCTTCGAGGCGTCGTGGATGCACAAATATAAGGGCAAATATTATTTCAGCTATTCGACTGGGGATACCCATTATCTGGTCTATGCCATCGGCGATTCACCCTATGGTCCCTTCACCTACAAGAGCCGCATCCTGGAGCCGGTGGAAGGATGGACGACCCATCATTCCATCGTCGAATGGAACGGGAAATGGTGGCTGTTCTATGCCGACAGCCAGTTGTCGGGCCAGACCCGCCTGCGCAACGTGAAGGTGACCGAACTGCATTATAATCCCGACGGCACGATCCGGACCATCAATCCCTTCGTCGCCAAGGGGACGAAGGACGGCGCGGCCCATTGAGCGCGCCGGGCGCGGGGGAAGTGCCATCCCCCGCGCCCCACCGACCAGGGCAAGAACTACCAGGCGACGCTGAAAACAGCGCGCTTCTTGGGGAGATAATCATGAAGACCGCTTTCGCCTTGCGCGCGGCCGGCGCGATATTGTGCCTCGCGACCCCGGCAACTGTCCATGCGCAGGCCACGGACATATGGGCGGAAGCCGACGGCAAGGCACGGGAGATCGTCGACAGGCTGACGCTGGACGAGAAGGTCGGGCAGCTTCTGAACGTCGCGCCCGCGATCCCGCGCCTCGGCATCCCGGCCTATAACTGGTGGACCGAATCCCTTCATGGCGCGATCGGGGCGGTGCCCACGACCAATTTTCCCGAACCCATCGGCCTTGCCGCCACATTCGACGCGCCGTTGATCAGGCAGGTCGCCGCCACCATCGGCACGGAGGTCCGGGCGCTGCATAGGCTGGGGCGGCAGACCGGGCATCTCGGCCGGATCGGCACGGGCCTCGACACATGGTCGCCCAACATCAACATCTTCCGCGATCCGCGCTGGGGCCGGGGGCAGGAAACCTATGGCGAAGACCCCTATCTGACGGCGCGGATCGGCGTCGCCTTCGTCCAGGGCATGCAGGGGGACGATCCGGACCTGCCTCTGGTGGTCGCCACGCCCAAGCATTTCGCGGTCCATAGCGGCCCCGAACCCAGCCGTCACACCGACAATATCTTCGCCACGCCGCACGATCTGGAGGACACCTACCTCCCCGCCTTCCGCGCCGCCATTGTCGAGGGCAAGGCCGGGTCGATCATGTGCGCCTATAACCGCGTCGACGGGCAACCGGCCTGCGGCAGTCATATGCTGTTGCAGGACTATCTACGCGGCGCATGGGGCTTCAAGGGCTATGTCGTGTCCGACTGCGACGCCGTGGTCGACATTTACGAACATCACAAATATGCGCCCGACGCCGCCACCGGCGTTGCCGTCGCGCTGCGCTACGGGGTCGACAGCGAATGCAACAATGCGACGCTGGGCGGACGCACCGACCTTGGCGATCGATACAAGGAATCGCTGGCGCGGGGCCATATCGGCATGGGCGACATCGACACCGCGCTCGTCCGGCTCTTTTCCGCGCGATACCGCAATGGCGACCTGCCGGGCCTGTCTTCCCGCAAGCCCAACGCGATCCCCCCGAGCGCGATCGGTACGCCGGATCATCAGGCGCTGGCGCTGAGCACCGCGGAAAAGAGCCTCGTGCTGCTCAAGAATGACGGCGTCCTGCCGCTGAAGCCCGGGACGAGAATCGCGCTGGCTGGGCCTTTGGCGGATGCGACCCGCGTGCTGCGCGGCAATTATTCCTCGGCCAAGAGCGCTCCACCCATTTCGGTCGCGGAGGGCCTGAAACAGGTCATGGGCGCGGACAGCGTGACGGTGATCCCCTTCAGCCCGTCGATCACGGACGGCGACCTCGTCCCCGGCACCGCGCTGTTGACGCCGGACGGCAAGCCGGGAATCAAGGCCGAATATTTCAACGCCACGGGCAAGGACCAGTTTGCAACCCGGCCGGTGCTGACGCGGACCGAAACCAGCATCGTATCGCGGGCGGCCGAGTTCAAACAGTTGTCGGACCAGCATCGGGTCCGCTGGAGCGGCTATCTGGTCGCGCCGGAAACCGGCCTCTATCGGCTGGCGCTGACCGGAGTGAAGGGCGAGGTCTCGCTGAACGGCAAGCCCGTCGTCTCCGCCAGCGAATATTCGCGCTGGGCGGAACCGCTGAAGCTGGTCGAGGTGCGCATGACCAGGGGCGAGCGCTACGCCATCCGCCTGCAGGGCGAGAGCGGCGTCGCCGCCAGCCCGGCGATCTTCTGGAAACGGATTACCGACGATCTCGACCGGGATCTGACAGCGGACGCGAAGGATGCCGATGTCGTCGTCGCCGTGGTCGGCCTGACCTCCGACCTGGAGGGCGAGGAGATGCCCGTCAAGGTGGAGGGATTCGACGGCGGCGACAAGACGACGCTGGACCTGCCCGCCGACCAGCGCGCCTTCCTGGAAAAGGCCAGGGCGCTGGGCAAGCCGCTGGTCGTCGTCGCCATGAATGGCAGCGCCATCGACCTGTCCTGGGCGAAGGAGAATGCCGCCGCCATCGTCGAAGCCTGGTATCCGGGCCAATCCGGCGGGCTGGCGGTCGGCAATGTCCTTTCGGGCAAGGCCGATCCGGGCGGCCGACTGCCCGTCACCTTCTACAGGAGCGTCACTGACCTGCCGCCCTTTACCGACTATAGGATGGAGGGGCGCACCTATCGCTATTTCAGGGGGAAGCCCGTCTATCCCTTCGGCCACGGCCTCAGCTACACCAGCTTCCGCTACGCCCCGCTGACGGTCGAGCCGGTGAACGGTTCGGTCGAGAATGGCCTGAAGGTGCGCACCGCCATCACGAACACCGGCGCGCGGCCGGGCGACGATGTCGCGCAACTCTACATCACGCCGCCACGGTTCGGGGGCGCGCCTCGCCTTGCCCTGCGCGGCTTCCAACGGGTGACGCTGAAGCCCGGCGAGACCCGGAAGGTGGAATTCACCTTGAGCCCCCGCGACCTCAGCTTCGTCACCATCACGGGCGAGCGCGGGCTGATACCGGGCGATTATGGCCTGAGCGTCGGCAGCGGCCAGCCGGACGACGGCGTGCAGGTCCAGCAGGCCCGCTACAGCATCGCCCGGATGATCCCGCTGCCCAAATAGGTTTCGCCCATCCGCCGCCATTTTCCGAAGAGGACGACCATGATCAAGACCCTGCGCCGCACGACCGCCGCCTTGCTTCTCTGCGCCAGCGCATTGGCGGCGACGACCGCCAGCGCCGACACCGCCGGCAAGCCGACCACCGCCACCATCCATGCCGACCGGCCCGGCCCGGTCTATGACCGCCGCATCTTCACGCAATTCGCCGAACATCTGGGCCATGGCATCTATGGCGGCCTGTGGGTCGGCAATGATCGGTCGATCCCCAACACCAATGGTTTCCGCAACGATGTGGTGGCGGCGCTGCGCAACCTCTCCGTCCCGGTGATCCGCTGGCCGGGCGGCTGCTTCGCGGACGAATATCACTGGCGGGAGGGCGTCGGCCCGAAGGGCAAGCGCCCGATCAAGGTCAACACCAATTGGGGCGGCGTGACCGAACCCAATAGCGTCGGCACGCATGAATATTTCGAACTGCTGCGGCAGGTCGGCGCGGAAGCCTATATTTCCGGCAATGTCGGCAACGGCACGCCGCAGGAAATGGCGGAATGGGTCGAATATATCACCGCGCCCGCCGGCAGCCTGGCCGATGAGCGCGCGAAGAACGGGCACAAGGAACCCTGGGCGCTGCCCGCCTTCGGCATCGGCAATGAGCTGTGGGGCTGCGGCGGCAACATGCGCGCCGAATATGCCGCCGACGTGACGAAGCGCTATTCGACCTTCCTGAAGGTTCCGGCGGGCAAGACGCTGGTGCGGATCGCGTCGGGCGCGAACGGCGGCGACTATAACTGGACCGAAGTGATGATGCGCGACGCGGCCAAGCAACTGGATGCGCTGTCGCTCCATTATTACACCCTGCCCCAGGGCGGCTGGCCGCCCAAGGCCGATCCGGTCAATTTCGACGAGACCGCATGGGCCGACACGCTGGCCGCCACATGGAAGATGGACGAGCTTATCACCGGCCATAGCAAGGTGATGGACAAATATGATCCGCAGAAGCGGATATTCCTGGCTGTGGACGAATGGGGCACATGGTATGCGCCCGACCCCAGCACCAATCCCGGCTTCCTGCGGCAGCAGAACACGCTGCGCGACGCGCTGGTCGCCTCCGTCAACCTCGACATCTTCGCCAAACATGCCGACCGGGTGCGCATGAGCGCCATCGCGCAGATGGTGAATGTGTTGCAGGCGATGATCCTGACCGAAGGGAAGAAGATGGTGCTCACCCCCACCTATCATGTCTTCGAAATGTACAAGCCCTGGCAGGACGCGACGGTGCTGCCGATCGACATCGACACGCCCTGGTACAACAAGGACAGGTTCGTCATGCCGGCGGTCAGCGGATCGGCGGTGCGGGCCAGGGACGGCAAGGTCCATGTCGGGCTGTCGAACCTCGATCCCAACCAGACCAATATGGTGACGGTGAAGCTGGACGGGCTGAACGCCGCCAATGTGTCGGGCCGCATCCTGACCGCCCCGGCGATCAATTCGCACAACAGCTTCGACGCGCCGGAGGTGGTGAAGCCCGCCGCCTTCACCGGCGCGCAGGTGAGCGGCGGCACGCTGACGGTGGCGCTGCCGCCCAAGTCGGTGGTCGTGCTCGACCTGCAATAACGATAATCACAGGAGGATGAGATGAAGCATCTATCTGCCCGGAAGGCATTGCGGCGCCCCTTCCGCTTCCCGGCGGCCCGCGCTTTCGCCATCGGCATCGCCGCCTGCGCCTTGACTGCTCCGGCGCTGGGTCAGGCGCAGGACGACAGGATGACGCCCATTGCCGCCCCGGCCCAGCCCGACGCGATCGAACTGGGCACCGGCGCACTTCCCGGCGCCACGGCGAAGGAAAGCTGGCACCGCCAATATGGCAGCCGCTTTGCCCGCAACGTCACCGTTGCGACGCTGACGCCCTTCCTGCCCGATCCGGCCAAGGCTTCCGGCGC
This sequence comes from Sphingobium sp. PNB, assembly GCF_019873065.1. NCBI lineage: Bacteria > Pseudomonadati > Pseudomonadota > Alphaproteobacteria > Sphingomonadales > Sphingobiaceae > Sphingobium > Sphingobium sp. PNB. Next base: position 138,297 of record NZ_JAINEZ010000001.1, on the reverse strand, counting down.
GGCGGTCGTCGTCGCGCCGGGCGGCGGTTTCCGCACGCTTTCCATGGACAATGAGGGCTATGACGTCGCGCGGGCGCTTGCCGCCAGGGGAGTTGCCGCCTTCGTACTGAAATATCGGCTGCGCCAGACGCCGGCCGACATGGCGGGTTTCGAACGGTCGATGCAGGAGATGTTCTCCGGCGTGGCCAGGACGCCGCTGCCCGCTCCCGCCTCGGCGGCGACCGACCTTGCTCCGCAACTGGCGGATTCAACCGCCGCCTTCCGCCTGATCCGCGCACGGGCGGCGCAATGGCATGTCGACCCGGACCGGATCGGCATGATCGGCTTTTCCGCCGGGGCGATGCTGACCATGGCGACGGCGCTGTCGACGACGGAAGCGAAGCCGGCCTTCATCGGCAATATCTACGGTCCGCTGGGCAGCATGACAGTGCCGCAGGACGCGCCGCCGATGTTCGCCGCCATCGCCGCCGACGATCCGCTGTTCGGCAATCGCGACTTCAAGCTGATCGACGACTGGCGCGCGGCGCATCGCCCGGTGGAATTCCACCTTTACGAACAGGGCGGCCACGGCTTCGGCATGTATCCGAAGGCGACCACCAGCACCGGCTGGTTCGACGCCTTCGTGCGGTGGATCGACATGCACGGCATGCTCAAGCGGGCGCGGTAACATGGTGGAAGGGAGGGGTTGATCCCATGCCGTCGGATCGGCCCCTCTGTCCTTAGCCTCCCAGCATGCGGTTCAGCCGGAACTTCAGCCGCCGCCGATAATCCTCGAAGGCGGAAACGCCGTGGATGACGCCCTTATTGGCGACCAGCGCGGCCTGGAGTTCCGGCATCGGCACGTCCTGCACGTCGCGCACATTATCTTCGCCCAGCGCCATGGCGGCCGCCCTGCCCGCCGCTTCGCCCAGCGCCATGGACGTCAGTTCCATGCGGATCGTGGCAAAGGCCTGATGCGTCGCCGCCACGCAGAAGGGGACGATGAGATTGGTGCACTGGTCCCGGTGCGGCAGCATCAGGTCCATCGGCAGGGGCGAGCGTTCATATTTCCCGCCGGTCCGCAACATGATCGAGCCTTCATTGCAGATGCCCCATCGCCCCGCCCCGTCCTGCACCGCGATGCGCCGGGTGGAATGGCTGTCCTGCCAATAAGAGCCCATGGCGACGATGCCCTTGCGGCGCGGCTCCGCGCCGTCGACGTCCGACAGGTCCCTGCCCGACCAGTTCAGCCCATTGTCGAGCCGACGCGCTTCGCGGACATAGAGTTGCGGCGACCAGCCCGGCAGGTCGTTGGGATGCGGATGGATGTGCCGGCCCTGAACCAGGCCCCATTCGCGCACCTCGCGTTGCAGGCCCGGCGGAATGCGCGGGTCGCGGCCATAGGCCATGGCGTGGAACCAGCCCCGCAGATAGGCTTCATGCGCCTTCCAGATCTTTTCCCGCGTCGCATAGTCGGCCTGGGGATAGTCGTGGCTGAGGCCCACGGCATCGATGGACATCAGCGCGCGGTTGTTGACGTCGTAAATGCCCGGCGCGACCTCATCCGCCTTCACCAGATCGCGGGCGAAGGTCCAGTCGCGTCCATATATCCGCCCCTTGCGCTGGCGGGCGTCCAGGTCGCGGAACAGCAGTTCGTAGCGGGATTCGTCATAGCCATCGGGCGCGCGGGCGGGCAGGTCCTGCCGCAGGTCGGGACGGTTGGTCATGGTCAGGCGGAAACAATAGGCCTGCACCGCCTTGTCCGCCGCGCCCAGGGGAAGATCGGGCGCCGCCGCGACATGCGGCAGCAGCGCGCCGCCCTCGCCATTCCAGAAAGGGCTGATCGGCGCGATGCTATCCTCATCGGGACGGCCGCCGCGCACCAGATGGCCGTTTTTCGCGCCGCGATAGCCGTTGAGCGGATTGGCGGCGTCGGCCGCCTCCCGCCCCACCTTGAACGCGACGCCGGCACGCGCCATGAGATCGCCTTCATAGCTGGCGTCGATGAACATGCGCCCGCGCACGATCCTGCCCGATTGCAGGAAGAATTCGCTTATGCGGCGATCGACGAGCTTGACGTCCTCCACGCCGTCGGACCAGACCATCGGCACGCCCGCACTGGTCGTCATGCGCTCGAACAGGGGCACGGCAAGGGCGGGATCGAAGGCATAGCGGTTGCGCGGCATGCCGCCCGCCGCGGCGAGCCGTTCGATCACGGCACGGGCCAGGCCGCCAAAGGCGTCGATGTCGCGATAATCGGTCCAGCTCAACCCGCCGGACAGCATGCCGCCCGGCTGCCGTTCCCGCCATCCGCCGACGATGATCGCGGACGCGCCCATCTGCGCGGCGCTGACGGCGGCGACGATGCCCGCCGGCGTCGCGCCATAGACGACGACATCGGCGCGCAAGGTCCGGCGCCCGACCATCGGCCTGCGCGAGGATTGGACGATGCGCGGTTCATTGTCGCGCTGACAGGCCGCCAATGCCGTGCCGGCCAGCCCGCCGGCGAGGAAAGTCCGTCGATCCATGATGCTCCCCAATAATGGAAGATTTATTTCATGCGCGGCGCCGATGATCCATTCGGTGTGATCACTTACCCATTGCGGGGAAATGCGCATTCGGTCGTTCCGGGGAGGGTATCGATCGGAAATGCAGTCTTGCCAGGGATCAGAAGGCGTTTCTGTGCACCAGAATCTGAACGGTGCCGAACAGGATCACGATGTCGCGCATCAGGCTCCAGCCATTCATATATTCAAGATCGGCTTCCACCCGCTGCAAAATATCCGCCCTGGTTTCGGTGGCGCCCCTGAACCCGCGAATCTGCGCGAGACCGGTTATTCCGGGTTTCAGCGCATGCCTTTTCCAATATTGGCGGTCGACGCGCCAGAACAATATGTCCTCCGCCGTCGATCCGATGGCATGAGGTCTTGGTCCCACAAGGCTCATCTCTCCCAGAAGGACATTGATGAGCTGCGGCAATTCATCGATGCTGGTCCGGCGGATGAAGCGGCCGACGCGCGTGATCCTGTCGTCCGTCCGGCTGGCCGAGCGGACGCCGTCCATATCGCATCGCTCCACCTTCATGCTGCGGAATTTGAGGATGCTGAACAGGGTGTTGCCCCGCCCGATCCGTTGCTGACGGAAGAAGACGGGGCCGGGCGAATCCAGCTTGATCGCAACGGCAACGGCGATCATCAGCGGCATCAGCCCGATCAGCAGGGGCACGGTGACGAACAGGTCCAGAAGCCGCTTCGTCGCCCGGTTCGCCAGGTTCAGCGGCCCTCGCGCCACCACCAGCGTGGCCATGTCCTGCCAGCGCCCGACCGTCAGCGGCGCCATGGATTCGACTTCGGGAGAGACGATCTCGCCCAATATATTGCCGCCCTTCAGCATCTGCGCCCAGGTCACGCGGCGGTCGGCGGGGCATGCGACGACCACCCTGTCGTGATCGCGCAGCAACATGCCCAGCCGGTGCAGCATATAGGGGTCGTCCAGATCGGCGCGAAGGCCGATGGCCTGCGCGTCCACCAGGGCCATCTGGCCCGGATTTTCCGGAATCGGGCAGTCGTCCACGATCAGCAGTTCGGCAAACAGCCGGTCCCCGAAATGGCGTTCGAGAAGGCGGCTCAGCAGCAGCCGTTGCGCCAGCAGCAGCCCGCCCGCGCAGCCCAGCCCCGCCAGCACGGCGGCGCGGGAGAAGGTCGAGGTCGATTTCACCGCGAACAGCACGAGGAAGAAGATCAGCACCGTGCCGGCAAAGGCCCGCGCGGCATTGCGGCAACTGGTCGTCGCATTGGTCAGGCCGCGGGGATCATAGGCCTGATTGTGAAAGGCGATGATGAGATAGGCCATGAGCAGCGCCGCGACGGAGGCGCCGCTGTCGCGAAGCCCCCCGGCCACGGGCGCGAGCGCCAGTCCGACGCTCAGCCCGCATGTCAACGCCACCATGTCCCACAGCGCCAGGGCAAGGCAAAGCCAGATTCGCAAGGCGCGATGCGCCGCGGCAGGGCCCCGTCCGCCGGCAGGACGGGTCGCCATCGCCAGGTCAATTCTCGACATGCACACCTCATTTTGCGCGCCTGGAGGATTCTCCGTGCCCGTGGCACGCATTCGATCGAAACGCAGTTGATGCAGAATATCTGTTCCGGCGACCTGATCCTTATCAGCGCTAAATCAGACATAATGTCGCTTCAGGTGCAATCCGGGAGAATACAGAGGGTTGATCGACGGTCCGAAATATCAGCCGGTGCGTATTCCTGCGTAGATGACAGATGACGCCTTTCATCTATAGTTCATACAGGACAGCTTCGCGAAGCAGCCGAAAGAGCTGCGATTGGATGATGGAACAGGATGGCAATGATTATCGCGATGGCGGTCGTCTCCGGGATATGGATGCTTGGGTCCTGTAATCTCTGGCGATTGCAGAACAAGTCGCGGAACATTGTAAGGATTGGGTGGCGGGATCGGCTCTTCGCGCTGCTGTGGTTGCCGGCATCGCTTTATCTTCTGGTCATTTCACTGCCCTATCTCACCTGGGACCTTATCAGGCGGAAGCGGAGAGGACGCACATGGCGCCGGTCGGCGCAGGGCGCGAAACGGGCATCGCTGCGGCTGGTGAAATCATCCGCCCGGGTGGAGGGCCAGGACAGGCAATCGGGCCTGCCGCACCCCCCCTATGGCGGATCGCCATTGCAGGTCGTCAAGAGCAGGGCGGCGCCCGACGATGCCCTGTTCACGATCAGATCGCCGGCAGGACGGCGGCGCTGAAGTTTCAGGAGAGAGAGGAGAAGGCAGCGACGCGCCGGGGATCGGAGGACGAAGGCTCCGCATCCGGGCGCGGTGGAGCGGTTCGATCGGAATATGGCCGGTCGAACCGCTCCTATCGCTCATCCGGCCGCGAAATGCGGCGGAGGGCGGTCCATTTCGGGAGATGGCCCGATCCGGGCCGGAAACAATGGCCGCCGATCGCCGGCCCGTGTTCCTCAGCAATCCAGTTGCCTGCCGATCCCGGCGGCGAACGCCACGCGCAAGGCATCGGACAGGCTGCGCGTCTCCAGCTTGGACATCAGATTGGCGCGGTGGATTTCCACGGTGCGCGGGCTGATGCCCAATTGCAGCGCGATATGCTTGTTCGGCAGGCCCATGGTCAGCCCCGACAGCACGTCGCGCTCCCTGGGGGTGAGCTTCTCCACCATGGCCCCTGCGCGCACCGCCCGCTGACGGCGCGCGCCGGTATCCTGGAACAGCGTCCAGCAATTTTCGACCGCGCGCAGCAGCGTCTCCCGCTCGAACGGCTTCACCAGGAAATCGACCGCGCCCATCTTCATCGCCGTCACGGTGGAGGCGATGTCGCCATGGCCGGTCAGCATGATGATGGGGAAATAGAGTTCCGCCTCGTTCAGTCGCCGCTGCACCTCTATCCCGTCCATTTCCGGCATGCGCAGGTCCATGATCACGCACCCCAGCGGCTCGTTCGCGGCGGCCGCCAGAAAATGCGTGCCGCGCTGCCAGGTGCGGACCGTATAGCCCTCCAGCTCCAGCAGGAAGGCGGTCGCGGCGCGGACCGAATCCTCGTCATCCACGATGTGGATCAGCTTAGTGGGTTCCAATGGCGTTTCCCTTCTTGCGTCTGAGACTGAAACCGAAGCAGCTTCCCGTGACGCTCGGCTCCAGCCAGATCCGTCCGCCATGGGCTTCGACAATGGTGCGGCAGATGGACAGGCCGACGCCGGTCCCCTCTTCCTTGCTGCTGACAAAGGCATCGAAAATCCGGTCCTTGATCGCGGGCGGAATGCCCGAGCCGGTATCGGAAACCAGAAAATGCGTGGTGAGTTCGTCCGCCGCCGCGACCCGCACGGTCAGCCGCCGTTCCGGCTCCTCGCGCATGGCGTCGATGGCATTGCGGCAGAGATTGCCGATCACCTGCTGGATCTGGATCGGATCGGCAAAGATCGATCCGGTGCCCGGCGCGACGTCCATTTCGACGGTGACGTCCGCCGCCTCCGCCATGGCGGCGATCAGCGCCAGGCTGCTGCGCGCCACATCCTGCGCGTCGTGGATTTCCAGCAGCGCCTCTCCGTCGCTGGCGAAATCGCGCAGGCGGCGCATGATCGCGCCGGCGCGCACCGCTTCCTGCGCGGCGGAGCGGAAGATGCGGTTCAGCTTCGGCCGGTCCGCCTCCTGCCCGCGCATCAGCAGGATCGAACTGCCCTCCATATAGGCGGCGAGCGCGGTCAGCGGCTGGTTCAGTTCATGCGCCAGCATGGAGGCCATCGCGCCCATCGCGCTGTAGCGGGTGCCGTGCAGCATCTCCGTCTGGAGCAGTTCCAGCCGCGCCTTGGTCGCATCCTGTTCGGTGAGGTCGCGGATGAAGGCGGTATAGTGCGTCTCATGCGCGCCCTCCATCTTCACGAAGCTCATCTCGATGGGAAAGTTGGAGCCGTTGCGGCGGCGCCCGATCAGCCTGCGCGGATAGGATAGCGGCCCGTCGCTCTCCACATGGAGAGGCTCGTCGCGGACCTCTCGCGGCGGCTGCGCTCCGGTCAGCAGATGGTCGAACTCCGCGCCTTCCAGCTCGCACAGATTATAGCCGAACATGCGGCAGGCGGTGCTGTTCATATAGTCGATCCGCCCCGAAATATCGACGACGAACACTGCGTCGGGCGCGGTTTCCAGGATGGACCGCAATTCCGCTTCGCGTTCCTGAAGGGCGACTTCCTGCGCCCGTTCCGCCGTCACGTCGCGCACCAGCTTGGCGAAGCCCTGAAGCCGTCCCTTGTTGTCGCGCAGCGCCGTCACCACGCAGTTCTGCATGAAGCTGCTGCGGTCGTTCCTGATGAAATGGCAGTCGAATTCGCAGCTGCCATGCTCCTTGGCCAGGGCGAAGGCTTCGGCCATATTGTCTTCCATGCCGGGATGATGGGAATAGAGCAGCGATACCGGGCGGTTCACGATGTCGCGGCTGTCCCAGCCGGTGAAGCGTTCGGCGCCCCGGTTCCAGTGGACGACCCGTCCCTCCACATCGGTCATGTAGAGGGCGTAGTTGACCGATCCGTCGGTCAGCAGCTTCAACTGCTCTGTCAGGCGGTTGACATAGGCGCCCTGCCGTTCCGCCCGCGCACGCCAGAAGGTGGATTTCAGCGCCACCCCATTGGCCGCCACCATGACCAGCAGGAAGGCCAGGCCGTCCTCGCCGGTTCCGCCCCTGATCTTCACGTCGACAATGGCGTAGATGACCGTCAGCAGGCCGGCGGTGGTGACCGCGCCCGGGCCGATCCCCATCAGGGTGGCGACGGAAATCACGATCAGGGTGAGGACGGCATAGTCCCCGGCGGTCAGCGACGCGACGCCGTTGCGGAAAATCCACGAGGACGCGAGGAAGACGATGACCAGCGACGCGATATATTTGCCGAGGCCGCTCCAGCGCACTTCGGCAATCCACGCGGCCCACGCGGCGGGGACGAACCGTCGCGACGCATTACGCATGAATGCCAGCGAGAAACGCCGCTGAAGGCGCTCCCCGGCACCGGTTGCAAGCATAGTCTTTGACTCCGCGCTTATAGCCCAGAACTATTTCTTGCGACCTTGGTTTTTATTGGAGCAGGCCGGGATCGGCCCGACTCCACTCATGCGTCATCCCCATAAGCCAGCCCTTCCTAAGGGAAATAGCTTAAGGGGAATTGCTGCGTTGCAATAGTGGTAACAGCATGGTCACGGATTGCCTAGTAGGTATTGCTACGGAATTTTACATCTTTACGGCAATAAAATCGCGCAAGAGCAATATATTAACATAGGTTATGCCGTGCCGTAGCGGCCCCTGGCGAACATCAGGAGCTGAACCAGCGCGTTTCGCCCGAGCAACAGGAGCGCAACGCCATAGGCCAGCGCTCCGGTGAGGATGGTGACGGTCAGCGCTTCGGCCGGGGCCATCTGGACCAGAAAGGGCCGCGCGCCCAGAACGCATCCCGCCATGGCCGCGGAAGCGAACAGTCCCAGCCGAACGGCGCGCCAGTAATCGGCCCAGCCGATCGGCAGCAGCAGGACCACGCCCAGGACGGAGAGCGGGTAGAGCAGCCAGGCGCGCAGGGTGAAGGCGGCGGCGATCGCGCCCGGCCCCTGATCCGCCGTCGCGAAGAAGAGGGTGCAGTTCACCACGGCATAGAGGGCGGCGAGCCATGTCTGCCATTGCGGCTTGCCAAGGGCGAGCATGAGCGACTGGTTATAGATGCCGACCGCCTGGAGCGCGCCGAAGAGGCTGAGATATTGCATCACCGGCACCGCCTCCGCCCAGCGCGGTCCGAAGACGAGATGGATGAAGGGATCGGCCACCAGCGCCATGCCGACAAAGGCCGGGGTGGTGATCAGCGATGTCGCGGATACGAGCTTGAGGAAGGCGGCCGCCAGTCGCGGCGGATCGTGCTTGAGCTGGGAGAAGGCCGGGAAGGCCACGCGGGAGAGGGCCCGCGCCAGCAGCAAGTTGGCGGCCAGCAGCGCGCGCTTGCCGACCGTATAGACGCCCGCCGCCGCCGCGCCCAGCACGACGCCCACGATCAGCACGTCGGAGTTGGAATTGAAGAAATTGGCGATGCCCGTCAGCGTCACATGACGGCTGTAGAAGAAGATTTCCCGTCCCTTCTGCCGCGCGAAGCGGAAGCGCGGCCGCCGGGGGCACGCCGCCCAGAGGATCGCGGCGCCGATCAGGGCGGTCGCCAGATTCTGCATCACCAGCGCCGTCAGCCCATAGCCAGCCATCGCCATGGGAATGCCGACCAGCGCGCCCGCCATGGTCGACAGGGTGGATCGCACCGCCAGCGGCCGCATCATCAGCGCCCGCGTCAGCCAGGCCTGCGGCACGACGTTCAGCGCGGAAAGGAAATTGGCGATGCTGAGCCAGCGCAGCACCCATGCCAGGCCCGGCTGGTCCAGCGCCCGTTCCGCGACGCCGGCGCAGGCCAGGGTGAGCAGCAGCATCAGCGCGCCCAGGGCGAAGGCGATCCAGAAGGCGGTGTCGTCCAGGTCGGGATCGTCGCGCCCGGCGCTGACCATCGGGGCGCTGATGCCCGACAGCACCGTCATCTGGAAGAACTGCCCCGCCAGCAGCGCCATGGCGACCACGCCCAGCGCCGCGGCGTCGACATAGCGGGCGACGATCATGAAGGCGAGGAACTGAAGCGCCTGCACGCTCCAGCTTTCGACCAGCGACCAGGCCATGCCCGATCGGATTTTCCCGGCTATGCCGCCCGTGGTTGCGGACATGATGCCTCCCTTATTGTCTTATGAAATCGTCGCCCGCGCGGACATGCTTGACGAAACTGGCCGGATTGCCGCGCCAGAGCTGGCGGGGGGGAACATCCTGGAACACTACGGCGCCCGCGGCTATGACGCTGTGATCCCCGATCGACACGCCCGGCAGGATCGTGGCGTTGCGCCCGATCCAGACATTGCGGCCGATGCGGATCGGCCGGGGTCGGGCGGCATGCCCTTCATGCACGGCATGGAAGCTGGTGTCGAACAGGCTGGCATGATCCCCGATCCGGCTGAAGGCGCCGATCTCCACACTGGCGGCGCTGAAGATGGTGACGCCGCTGTTGAGCGATACCTGATCGCCCAGGACGATCCGGCCGCTTCCGGCGGTCTTCAGCCTGATGCGGGCAGGCTCGTTGCGCAGGCGCACAGCCTCCCCCAGGATAAGTTGCCCGGCGAGATAGGGGACGCCACCGCGCACCCGCAACGCCCGGCCCGCCTTGCCGCCCGCCGCCCGCAGGCGCCAGCGGGTCCATCGCGCATAGAGGTCGTCGAGCCGGGCGGTGACGAACAGTCTCATCGGCGCGTGAACACCAATTTGGCGGGATTGCCCGACATGACCGACATGGCCGGCACCCGGCCCGACACCACCGCATTGGGCGCGATGATCGCGCCATCCTCTATCTGGCTGTTGTCCAGGATCACCGCGCCCGCGCCGATCCAGACATTGTTGCCGATGCTGGTCGGGCCGCCCGACTGCAACCCCTGTTCGCGGATCAGCCGGTCGGCGCGGTCATAGCGGTAATTGACGCCGATGATGGAGACGTTCGGGCTGATCAGGCAGTCGTCGCCGATGACGATGCCATGGCTGTGCCCGGCGATGAACACGCCGCAGCCTATGTCGGTCCGCTCCCCGATCCGCACCGGCCCTTCGCTCGCCTTGATCTTCACGAAGGAGCTGATCTGGGACCTGCGGCCGATCTTCAGCAGCCTGCTCCATTCCAGTTCCGCGCGCGGGCTGACGATCGCGCGCCCGGCGAACAGATGGTAGAGGCTGTGCACGAAGCCCGGAATGGCGAAGCGGCGTATGGCGACACCCATGCGCATGGCGTCACGCCTCGCCCAATGTCCGCGACAATTGTTCCACCGTGCGGATCTCGGCGATCTGGTCCATGCTGAGGCGCACGCCATATTGCGCCTCGAACGCGGTGATGATCCGCAGATGGGCCAGCGAATCCCAGCCGGGCACGTCGTCCCGGTCGAGGCGCAGGTCGATCCGGGACGGATCGACTTCGATGATGTCGCCGACAAGGTTCAGCAGGTCGTCCATGTTCACAGCCATTATTTCGTCTCCAGCATGATCCAGTCGCAATCCCTGAACGCGACATCCGCCCGGCAAAGCGCATAGTCGGTGCGGTCGCCGCCATCGGCAGCGGCAAAGCCCTGATCGTCGAAAAAGCCGCGCACCGGGCCGTTCTTGGCCGTCGGAACATGGCTGCCGTGCAGGGATGCGGCGCCGCTTTCCAGAAAGCGGCGCTTGACATCGTTCATCACGGCATGTTCCAGGCCCCGGCCCATGGCGCGGCAGCTCATCAGGAAATGCCGGATATGGAGCGCCGCGCCCTCCCGCCTCAGGGCGCAGATCGCCACCGTGCCCAATTGCCCGAAGCGGTCGCGCAGATCCGCCACGATGAGCTGCCATGCCGGGTCGGTCATCATCGCCTCCACCTCCCCCATGGTGGGGCGGCCGGTGGTCAGGTTGAACTGGTTGGTCTTGTTGAAGAGCTGATGCACCCTCAACAGGTCGGCCGGCCCGGCGTCGCGGATCGCCGCGCGCATGTCGAGCCCGCGCAGATAGTCCATCGGGTCGCAGGACGCGCACAGCGCATCCCGCCCGGCGGCCAGCGCATAATGTTCGGTCCTGGCCCTGTCCTCCGCCGTCAGGCGGCTTTTCTCGAACCAGGGCAGCGCGTCCAATATGTCGACATAGTCGGATGGATCGGGCGGCAGCAGCACGGCATGGACATCCGGGCAATATTGCCGCACGGCCGCAATCTCCGCCGCGTTGTCGTCGAGGAACACCAGCGCGTCCAGACCGATGTTGAGCTGCCTCGCAATCTTCCCGATCCCCGTATATTTGCTGTCCCAGCCTATCGCCGTCGCCGCCATATCCGACAATTGCAGCGGCATGTCGTCACGCAGGCGAAACACTTCCTCGACATCTTCCGGATTGTTCTTGCTGCACAAGGCGAGCAGGATGCCGCGTTCCTTCAGCGCCTTGATCCTGAGCTGGAAGGCGCGGAACGCCTCCCCTACCATGTCGCCGCGGCCGACGCGGATGCCATGGGGGCCGTCCTCGCCCACCACCCCGCCCCACAGGCTGTTGTCGAGGTCCAGCACCAGGCATTTGCGCGCGGCGCCGAGCGCGCCGACCAGCGCATGGGCGAAGACCGCGCCGAATTCCCGCATCATCGCATCCGTCCAGCCCAATCCGGCGATATAGTGCATCCGGCGATCCACCGCCTGGCGGGTGCCGACCCGGCCCATCGCCTCGACCACGTCGAGCATCATGGCCCGGGGGCGCGCCCGCACGGCGCGGAGCAGCGCCAGGTTCAGGTCCAGGAAGAATTCGCGCTCGCCATAATCGCTGCTGAGGTCCGCGACGCCCAGCGCACTCGCAGGACAGGGGAAATTGGCGACCATCAGCGTCGCCGCGGTGCGCATGACCGCGCTGTCGATCCAGCCCTCCACCTCCGCCATCATGTCGTCGCGCAGGCGATGACGGTCCTCGACGGAGAGCTGGTGGAACCGTTCGAAGGCGTCGGGCCGCATCGCCTGCGCCGACAGCAGCAGGACGATGACATGGGGGTCGAAGCGCTGGAGCGCCTCGCCATGCAGGTCCTGCATATATTGGCCGAAGGGGCTGACATGGAATGCGGACATCTGGCCGACCTTCGCCGCCTCCACGCGCAGGAAGGGGGTGAGAAGGTCCAGCGTGACATTGCCCATCAACGCCACGTGCACGCCCGCCTGCGCCTCCATCTCGCGCAGCAGCCGGCCGGTCTTGCGGTAGTCGAGCGCCGCCGATCCGGCGTGCAGCGACTGCATCATCTCAGCAAAGCCCATCTGGGTGGTCATTTCTCAATCCTTTCCAAGCCGACGCCAGGCGAGGTGCAGCGTGAACAGCGTCGGGATCGCGCCGCCCAGCGTCGCCCCCCATAGCAGCCCGGTGATTCCGCAGGCGGCCCCGGCCAGCGCGCCGCAGACCGTCAGCGCCAGACCCACCACCCCCCATCCGTTGAGCAGCACCAGATCGGCGGGCGATCCCGCCGCCGTGAGCATCGCCCGGGGGAAGGCCATGGCGACCTTCCCCACGCCGTTCGCACAGGCGGCGAGGATCAGCGCCGGGCCGATGGCATAAAGGCCGCCTGTCACCATGGCGGCGATCCACGGGCCGCAGGCGACAAGGCCCGCCGTCGCCACGACGATCACCGCCAGCAGCGGCCGGGCCTCCGCCAGCACGACGGCCTGCCGGCGCGCCCGCTGCGCACCGATCAGGCGCGGGGCGAGGGTGAAGCCGACGCCGGACGCGAGCAGGCGGAAGGGAAAGATCGCGACCGACGCCAGCACGCCGAACAGCGCCAGTTCCTTCAGGTCCAGCGGAATCGGGATGATGATCCGTTCGACCTGAAGCGACACCGTGCCGAGGGCGACGAGGCCCAGCATCGATCCCGCCTCGCGCCAGCGGCGGGCGGGGTGGACGGCATCGCCGTCCTTCGCCCTGCGGCGCAGAAGGCCCCAGCCGATCGCGCCGAAGACGATGTTTCCGGCGGCGAATATGGCAAGAGGCGCCGTCCCGTCCTTCAGGCCGAAGGCGACGGCCGCGGTCCCGGCCAGCAACAGGACGAAACTGGCCGAAATCGCAAGCAGCATGGAGGCGCCGGGCACGGCCCGCGCGCGAAGGCCGGTGCTGGTCGCCGCGACCAGCCCGCCGCCGGCAATCGCCAGCGCGGTCAGCCATGCCTCCGCCGGATGCAGTCCGCCCAGCAGGCCTGCGGCCATGCCCACCACTCCGCCCACCACAAGGCCGGAGAGGATCAGGAAAGCCAGCAATCCTTTGCCCGCGCGCATCGGTCCGCGCAGGAACAGCTGGTCGACGCCCAGCGGCGTCAGCAGGCCGAAGATATTGAACAGGGCGACGGCCAGGGTGAAGCGGCCATAAGCTTCCACCGGCAGTTCCCGCGCCAGCAGCAGCATGCCCAGGGTGAAGGCCGCGCCCGACAGGCCGAAGCCCAGCGCGGCGAACAGGCTGGAGGCGGCCTTGTTGGTCGCCCGCGCGTTGGCGCCGACCGCCGTCATGCGGCCTCCAGCGCGGTGGGCGAAGGGGGCGTGCCCGCGTCCGGCGAAAGCACGGCATAGGCGCGCCGCAGCCGGTCGACGAAGGCGGCATGGCCATAGTCGAGCCGCGCCCTTGCGGCGGCGGCCTCCCCCAGCCTCGCCCTCAGCGCGTCGTCGGCGCAGAGCCGCCGCAACCCTTGCGCCAGGTCCTGCGCCGTCGCGGGCGTCAGCATGGCGCAACGCGCGTCCAGAACCTGGGAATGGCTTTCGATGTCGGTCGCCAGCAGCGCCTTGCCCGACGCCATGTAGGAGAAGATCTTCATCGGCGTGTTCCGGCCCTTCAGCCGCGGCGAACAGAGGATGTCGGCCTGCGCCAGATAGCGGCTGAGGCCATCGAGCGGGCGCGGGCCAAGCAGGCGCACATCGTCTTCCAGCCCGCATTGCAGGGCGAGTTGCCGATGCTGCGCGACATGATCCGCCTTGCCGCCGATCACGACCAGCGCGGGACGCTCGGCAGGCGCAAGCGCCGCCATCGCCTGGATCAGCAGGTGGACGCCCTGATAGGATTCGAGGTTGCCGACATAAAGCGCGAGCGGGCGATCCTTTGCGTTCGGGCGCAGGTCTTCGACCGGCGCCGCGGTGGCGGGCCCTTCCATCGCCACGTCGGGCAGCAGGTGGATGCGATCGGCGGCTGCGGAGCGGCTGGCGCTCTGCTGGATGGCGGGGCAGACGGCGATCACCAGGTCGCTGCGGCGGAAGGCGAATTGCTCGCACCGTTCGACGATCCAGGCGATGGCGCGGGCCCGGGGCCATTTTTCGACGATCTGCTCGCTGAGGATCGAGTCCGCGTCATAGACGAGGCGCGTTCCGAACAGCCGGGACAAGGGCAGCGCGAAGAAGGCCGCTTCCTCGACGGCATGGATGACGTCGGGGCGATAACGCCGAAGCAGGCCGACCGCGGCAAAGAGCATCCAGAGGTCGCAGACCAGCTTCCCGAGCGAAAAACCGATGGGGACATTGCGAACGCCCGGCGGGGCGGCGATGCGGTGATGCCGCACGCCGGGCATCGGCACGTCGCGCCCTTCATGGAAGCTCAGCAGAGCGACCTCATGCCCCTGCGCCGCCAGAGCTTCGGCCGCCATGCGCACGGCAATGGGCGTGCCGCGTTCCTCGTAAAAGGGCTGGGGCGCCAGCATCAATATCTTCATGAGGCCATCCTCAGGCGAAGCTGGTTGCCGAGGAAATGCAGCGGACCTGCGGGAGCGCCATAATGCCGCGCCTGCCGCCCGGCCGAACGGATGAGCGCGCGCAGGTCGCGTCCGGGCCGGTCGGCCGAAAGCCCGCCATGCAGGATGGTTCCGAAAGTCCCGATCCGCCGCGCATCGCCGCGCAATGGCAGGGGGTCCGATCCGCGCAGCACCGTCCGGTGGCGGAAGCGGCGTTCCGGCCAGAAGGCGGGGCGACCGCCATTGTCGCCCAACAGCAACCGGCCTTCCGGATCGCCGGCCAGCAGCCTGTCGACCAGCCGTCCTCGCGCGCCGGCCCATTTGCCGACGCCCCAGGGAAGGATGGTCAGCGCGTCCGCCGCGCCCATCGCCGCGACCAATTGTTCGGCCGGCGCGCCGTCGGCGAAACCGGCGGCGGTGGCCAGCGCCAGTATCTCCAGCCGTTCGGCGCTGACGACCTGCCGGCCGGCCAGCACCAATATGTCGGCGGAACCGGTTTCCAGCCACAGGCTTTCCGGTTCCGCGGTCGACCGCGCCGATGCCTTCAGCATTCCGAACGCGTCGCAGCCCTGCTGCTCCGCCAGCATGAAGACGGGCAGGCAGTCCTTCCCGGCGACCGCCATCATGCGCCCATGCGCCTGCATCAGCCGGTTCCGCGGATCGTCGCCGGGATGCAGATGGACATGCGCGTCGATCATCAGCTCAGGCATGGCGCGGCCGCCATCCGCCGGTTCGCGGCAAGGGCGCGGCGGGCCACAGGCGGCGCGCCACCTGTTCGCTCAGCAGCGGCGCGGTGGTCAGCTTGCCGCTGACCAGCATATGATAGCCCTCGGGCCCCGGACGCAGGTGCCGGTCGCCCGGATGAAGCGCCCGGCCGCTGCCGTCGCGGTCCGGCAGCAGGCCGGCATAGGTGGCCAGCACCGATCCTTCGTTCAGTTCGACATTGGGCAGGCATTGGCGGATGGATGAGAGGGCGGACCGGACATCCTCCGCCGTGGGTTCGGGCGAAAGGATGCCGGGCGCGGGACGGTAGAAAGTGCCGACGAGCGTCGCGGCGCCATAGCGGCGAAAGAAGAAGCTGCGTCCGCGCCCCGGCGTGGGCGACAGGGCGTAGGCGTCGCTGGCGGGGGGCGCGGGAATGTCCATCAGCAGGTTGAAGGCGAGGACCGCCGCGCTCGGAACCCGGCGCGCCGGCCCCATGCAGCGCCCCGCCTGCGCGCCGCCGCAATCGAACAGCCGGTCGGCGGCGATCCTCTGTTCGCGCCCGTCCCTTGCGTTGCGCAACTGGACGGCCTGGAGGCGACCGCCTTGCTCGATCATGCCGGTGACTTCGGTGGAGCGCAGCACGACGCCGCCGCGCTGCTCCACTTCGGCCAGCATTTCCCTCAACAGCGCGGGCGGGTTCAGCAACTGCGCATCGTACCAGACCGCACCGCCCAGCAGGCCATGGGATGCGACGTCATAGGCCTGCAAGACCTCCTGCCGCGAACAGGCGCCATCTTCGGGAAGCGGCACATGCTGGCCAAGCGCCGTTCGCAGCAGCCGGTCGAAGCCTCGCGCAAGGGCGAACAGCCGGGGCGAGCGGGGGGCGCCGGCATAAAGCGGCATCACGCAGCGCAGCGGCCGCACCTGATGCGGATAGCGGTCGATATACCAGTTCTGCGCGCGGCGGCTGCGCACCCAGCGGGGGATGTTCATCGACTGGAGGTAGCGCAGCCCGCCATGGACGATGCCATAGCTGTTGACGGACGCGCCGGAGGGCTGGTCGTCCCGATCGACGAGGATCGGGCATACGCCCCGTTCGAGCGCGGCGAGCGCCAGCGTGGCGCCCTGGATGCCCGCCCCTATGATGACGGTTTCAGGCATCGGCGGACACATGCTCCACGATCTTCTCGATCCGATAATGCTGCTTGCCGTCGCCGCGGGTGAAGATGACGATCTCCGCGATCAGGCCGATCGCCGCGATCTGGATGCCCAGCACCAGCAGCAGCACGACCAGCACCAGCAGCGGGCGGTCGCCCAGCGGGATATTGCTGACCTCCCGCTGGAACAGCAGGAAAGCCATCAGGACCAGGCTGCTCAGGATCGACGCCGCGCCCACCGTGCCGAAGAAGCGGAAGGGGCGCTGCATGAAGCGGACGAGGAAGCCGACCGCCATCAGGTCCATCATCACGTCGAAATAGACGCCCGGCTTGTGCTGCGGCCGGCCAGCATCGCTTTCGGCCTGCGGCAGGGTGAGCTGGACGACCTTGAAGCCATGCACCTCCGCCAGCAGGGGCAGGAAGCGCTGCTTCTCATCCTGGATCGGGATTTCGTCGAAGACGCTGCGGTGGACGGCGCGGACGAGGCATCCGGGGTCGTCATATTTGGCTCCGGCGAAGCGCGCCATCTTCTGGAAGCCCCAGCCGCGCAGCCGGTTGAACATGGCGTCCGCCCGCCTGTCGCGGCGGGCGGCGACGACGTCGGCTTCATCGAGATGGTCGAGAAGTTCGGAGATCGCCGCGCCGCCGATCTGGAAATAAGCGGGCAGGAACAGCAGGTGCCGGCCGGTCGACTGGCGGATGCCTTCGCGCAGGCAGGCGGATTCCCCGAACTCCCGGCCGAAGCGGATGATCTCTATGGGTTCGCCGTCGCGTTGCAGTTGTTCCAGCGTGGCGACCGGATAGTCCGGCTGTCCGTCGATGACGAAGATGAACTCGTAACTTTTCCCCGAGGATGCAACCCTGTCCCGATATTCGGCATAGACGCGGGCGGCTTCGTCGAAACGCTTGAGGACCGGGACGATGACGGAAATGTCCATGACTTCGACCAGGTCCAGCTTTGCCGTGGCAACCATTGTTCAATCCCCCAATTTGATTTGGGCCGACAGTTTCGCGCCCAGCGACGCGAAACCCGAAACATTGCCGGTCAGGCTGGCGAGCATCTGCCCGATCACCGCCCATCCCAGCAGGAACAGCGCCAGCGACAGCCAGAGCACGCCGATGGCCAGCATCGGCAGCGCCAGCCCCCCGCCCCAGACCGCCGCCGCGACGGACAGCAGGCCAAGCAGGGTGATGCCGACGATCATATGGCGCGGCCAAGCCATGGGCCGCCGCACGAAGCTGAGCAGGATGCGGATCGACACGATGTCCAGCATCACCTTGTAGATGCGGGAAAAGCCATATTTGGAGACGCCGAACTGGCGCGGATGGTGCCGCACCTCGATCTGCGCCAGACGCGCCCCGGCCAGGCGGGAGAGGGCCGGAATGAAGCGGTGCATTTCTCCATACATGGGCAATTGCTTGATGAGGATGCTGCGGAAGGCCTTCAGCGAACAGCCGCTGTCCCGCACCGCCACGCCCATCAGCCGGGCCATGATGCGGTTGGCGCATTTCGACACGAAGACGCGCAGCCCGCCATCCTGCCGCTTCCTGCGCCAGCCGACGACGATGTCGTGCCCGGCGTCGATCAGTTCGACCATGCGGGGTATGTCCAGCGGATCGTTCTGCAGATCGCCGTCCATGGTGACGATGATGTCGCCGCGGGCATTCTGGATGCCGGCCGCCATCGCGGCGGTCTGGCCGTAATTGCCGCGGAACTTGACGATGCGCACGCGCCCGTCCCGCTCAGCGACTTCCGCCGCGCGGATAAAGGTCGCGTCCCTGCTGCCGTCATCGACCAGCACGACTTCATAGCTGGGCCGGAAGTCGGTCAATGCATTGCTGATCGCTTCATGCAAAAGCCGTACATTGTCCTCTTCATTATAAAGAGGAACGACAATCGAAACATCGACCATGCGTCCATTCCTACAATATTATATAATATTGCCGGCGATGCCCCCTGTGATTTCCACAATCGGGTTCAACGCCAATCGATTCAGCGACCTTGGAAACACATTCACATAAATTTCAGAAACATACCATTATGTAGTCATACCTACGGCTAGGCGTTCTCCCCTATATTGACTTAAATTCGGTTAGATCGAATTCTTGCGCCATCGAACATCCTGTCGGCTTTTGCCGGATATGAGATCATATTCATGGCCACCACATCGGAGCATCTGGGATCGCATGCCGCCCTGCCGTCGCAGGATGGCCGGCGCGCGTCCATGGCCCTGCCGGGAGCGGCCCCTGCCCTGGCCGCGGGGTTGCTGGCCTGCCTGGTCTATGGGCTGACCATTCAGACGCGCCCCGCCCATATCGACGAATTCTACCATCTGCTGGCGGGGCGCAGCTGGGCCGCGGACGGCAGCTTCGCGATCCTGGACGGCCGTTACGAACGGGCGCGGCTGTTCACCGCCATCGTCGGCGGCAGTTTCGATCTGTTCGGGCGATCCGACCTCTGGGTGGCGCGCATTCCCTCGCTGCTCTTTTCGGGCATGAGCGTCGGACTGGTCTTCCAGTGGCTGCGGCAGAGCGGCGGCATATGGAGCGCGGTGGCCGGCACCGCGCTGTTCGGCCTTGCCGGCTACACGCTCGACATCGCGCATTTCGCCCGCTTCTACGCCCTGCACGCGCTGATGATACTGGCCGCGGCGGGAAGCCTTTTCCTCGCCACGCGGCCTGCGGGCCGGTTCAGGCCCGGCTGGCTGGCCGCCACGGCGCTCTGCCTGGCCATAGCGGCCCATCTGCAACCGGTGACGGCGATTGCCGCGCTGGCCCTGGGCTGCTGGCTGCTGTTCGACCAGCGCGCGACGATAGCGGCGATGCGCCCGCTGCACCTGATCGTGCTGGGCGCAATCGCGCTGGCCTGCGCAACCATCGCCCTGTCGCAGGCCGGGCCAGCGCTGGAAAGCTATCGCCATGCCGAGCGCTGGGCGACCGGATCGCAGGACGACGCCTTCTATTATCTGCGCGAATTCCGGGCGCAGATGCCCGCCATGCTGCTGCTCTGGCCCGTTGCGCTGGCGGCGGCGTGGCGGCGCAATCCCTCGCTGGCCAGCCTGTGCGCGATCATGGCGATGCTGTGCCTGACGCTCCACAGTTTCGCGGGGATGAAGGCGTGGCGCTACAGCTATTATGTCTTTCCCTTCATCTGCATGGCCTATGGCCTGGCCATCGGCGCGCTGGTCGAACGGTTCGGCGGCGGCGGAACGCTGCGTCCAGCCCTGCTGGCGGGCGCGGCGATGCTGCTGCTGATGGGCGGCGACGTCGCCTACCGCCATTCCGCCCGGCTGATGGCGTCGACCCTTGCGCAAGGGCCCGCCGCTCTTGCCGCGCCGGTGCCCGACGGCGAATGGGACAGGGCGGCGCCCGAATTGCGGCGGATCGCGCAAGGCAGCAGCCTGCTCGTCACCGGCGACGACCTGCGCACCCTGGCGCATATCGGGCCGTTCGACCTGTTCATCAGCCACAGCCGGCTGGGCGAGCTCAAGCCGCCGACCGACTTCAACAGCGATTTCCGCACGGGCCGTCCGCTGATCGACAGCCCGGCGGCCCTGTCCGAAGTCATCGACTGCACCGATAACGGCGTCGTCATCGTGTCCGATTATCAGTGGCGCAATCCCATGGGCGTGCGCCCCGAAATCGCCCGTGAGATCGAGCGGCGCCTGACCCCCGTCCCCACGCACAGCAGCTTCCACGTCTACAGCTGGCGGCACCCAACCGTGCGGCGTGCCTGCCCCCATGTCGGGAAGCAGGCCCTTCCCGGCACGGAAGGTGCGTCCGTGGTCAGGCCCCTGCCGCCCCGCGGGCGGTGCGTGCCGTCAGGCCAGTCATGTCCGCCTGCGTTCTTTGGCATTGCAGCAACCGCGGGTGCGGCATGACTGGTTTGCTTCCTCCCCCCGATCTGGAAACGGGGTCGGTCCAATATGCCCGCCGGTTTGCGGGGCCTTCGGGCGCCTATCTGCTTAACATCCAGGAACGCGGCCTGCGCGATCTGGTCGATGATGGGCCGCCCCTCCACCAAAGCGCGCTGGATGTCGGCGGCGGCCATGGGCAGCTTGTCGGCGGACTGCTGGACATGGGAATTCAGACGACGGTGCTGGGCTCGACGGCCGATTGCGCCGAACAATTGTTGCAGGGCGCCGATGCCGGCCGGGTGGATTATGTGACCGGCGACCTGCTGGCCCTGCCCTTCCTGGACGGCCGTTTCGACCTTGTCACCAGCATCAGGCTGCTGGCGCATATCGACGATCCGGACAGGCTGATCGACGAACTTTGTCGCGTCGCCCGCTACAGCGTCATCGTCGATTATCCGACATTGATGGGCGCCAATGCGCTGTCGGCGGCGACCTTCCCGATCAAGCGGCTGATCGAGAAGGACACGCGCACCTATCGCAGCTTCTGGCCCGCCCGGATCGAGCAGGCCTTCCGCCGCAACGGCTTCGCACCCCGACGCCGCTTCAAGCAGTTCAGCGCGCCCATGGGCCTCCACCGCCTGGCGGGGAAGCCGGTCCGCATGGTGGAGGAAGGATTGCGCCGCATCGGCGTCACCAGCCTGATCGGCAATCCGGTGCTCCAGCGCTTCGACCGGGAGAGGAAGGCATGAGCGCGGACGGACGCCCCATCGTCGCCGTCACCGGCGCGACCGGCTTCACCGGCGGCGCGCTGGCGCGGCGGCTGATCGGCATGGGCTATCATGTCCGGTCCATGACACGCCGTCCGCCCAGCGCCGCCGAAAGGGAGAGCGGCATCGAATGGATCGGCGGATCGCTGACCGACACCGATGCCTTCGCCCGGCTGGTGGAGGGTGCGACGGCCTGTTTCCACATCGCCGCCATGTACCGGTCGGAAGGCGCGCGGGAGGAGTTCCTGAGCGCCAATCGCGACAGCACGGCAGCGTTGCTGGCGGAATCGCGCAGGGCGGGGGTGGCGCGCTTCGTCTATTGCTCGTCCATCGGCGTGCATGGCGATGTGGCGGAGACGCCGGCGGACGAAAACGCGCCCTTCGACCCGCGCGACCCCTATCAGGAAAGCAAGCTGCTGGCGGAGGACCTGTGCCGCGACGCGATGATGCAGCCGGGCATGGACGTCGTCATCATCCGCCCCTGCGCCATTTACGGGCCGGGCGACACGCGCATGCTGAAGATGTTCCGCATGGTGCAGCAGGGCCGTTTCCTGTTCATCGGATCGCGGCGGCCGAATTTCCACCCGGTCTATATCGACGATCTGGTCGACGGATTCCTGCTGGCGATGACGAGCGACGCGGCGCCGGGCGGCACCTTCATCATCGGCGGCAAGACTTATCTGCCGTTGCGCGACTATGTCGCGACCGCCGCCAATGTGCTGAACGTGCCCGCGCCCCGGCGCACCGTGCCCTATGGGCTGGTCAACCTGGCCGCCCATGGCTGCGAACTGCTCTGCGCGCCGCTGGGGGTGCAGCCGCCATTGCACCGCCGCCGCCTGACCTTCTTCAAGCATAACCGCGCCTTTTCCATCGCGCGGGCGGAACAGGCGCTGGGCTTCCGGCCCGCCGTGGGGCTGGAGGAGGGCTTCCGCCGCACCGTCGCCTGGTATCGCAATGAAGGGCTGCTGGTATGAGCGCTTCAGCCGATCAGGCGCCTGACGCGGCCCCGGTCGCGCCGGCCCCGGCGATGGAGGCCGAGCGCCGCGACGCCCGCGACCATGCCCGCCAGCGCCGTGACGGGCGCCGCAACCCCGCACAGCGCGGCAATGCCGCAGGCCGCGCCCGCCCCGGCGCTCCATCGGACGAAGCGGGATGCGCCCGCGCCATAGTGTCGCAATATGCCCTCCAGATCGGCTATGGCGATCCAGTCCGGGCTGGCCGGCGGGCGCACCGCGACCGGCCGCACCGCGCCGTCGGGGCAGGTCAGCGACTTCACGAGCAGGAAATCGCCCGCCGCGATCGCCATGGAAAGCGGGACGGAAATCGACAGCAGCGCGCCGGAAGACCGCCGGTAATGGATCGGCCGCGTGCCGCCCGGCTGGGGCGCGCCGAGATCCACGACCATCCCCTTTTCCTGGAGCAGTCCCACCATGCCGAAATGGGTCGGCACGCTGTCGGCGCCCTGAAACCAGGGCAGGGCGTCCGCCGCCGTCCTGTCGGGGGCGTCGCCGGCTGGGGCCTTTGCGAGCAGGTCGCCTTTCGCGCTCATCATGTCTCCTTCCCTTCAGCACCTAGCGGGGAAGCAGGCGCATCGCCATGGCGACAAAGGGGCTTCATCCGATGAGTGTGGCGACTCGCCTCGCCATGGCGCCGCTGCTGATGCTGCTGGCCCTGCCGCTGACCGCCGAGCAGCCCGCCGCCGGGCAACCGCCCCTGTCGGGCGTCAACATAGCAGGCGGGGAGTTCAATTCCGCGCGCAAGCCCGGCGTCTTCGGCAAGGATTATGTCTATCCCGACGCAAGGACGGCCCAGCCCTTCATCGACATGGGGATGCAGATCGTCCGCGTGCCGATCCTCTGGGAACGGGTGCAGCCGGAGCCGCTGAAGCCGCTTTCCACGACAGAGATGGCCCTGATCGACAAGTCGTTCGCCAGTCTGGCGCCGTTCCGGACCATCGTGCTGGATGTGCATAATTACGGCCGGTACGACGGCCAGCGGCTGGACCAGATTTCCAATGGGTCGGCGATGCTGGCCGATCTGTGGCAGCGGCTGGCGGAGCATTACAAGGGCAATGGCGCCGTCGCCTTCGGCCTGATGAACGAGCCCTATGGCATGACGCCCGCCGCCTGGCGGTCGCTGGCGGACGGCAGCGTCGCGGCGATCCGGCGGACGGGGGCGGCCAATCTCATCCTCGTGCCGGGTTCCAAATATAGCGGCGCGCATAGCTGGACCACGGGCGGATCGAACTCCAACGCGCTCGCCTTCGCCGATTTTCGCGATCCCGGCGGCAATTATGCGTTCGAGATGCATCAATATCTGGATGCCGACAGTTCGGGCACGGCGACGAGCTGCGTCAGTCCGGACCTGATCGACGCGCGGCTGGCGGGTGCGACGACATGGCTGCGGACCAATGGCCATCGCGGCTTCCTGGGCGAATTCGGCGCGCCGCCGGACGACAATTGCCTGCGCGGGCTGGAGGTTCTGCTCGCCCATTTGCGCGCCAATGGCGACGTCTGGATGGGATGGGCCTATTGGGCGGGCGGCGCCTGGTGGGGCGCCCGCTATCCGATGAGCGTTCAGCCGAGCGGCGGCCCCCGGCCGCAAGCCGCGGTGCTCAGCAAATATATCGTTGCAAGGGAGCCATGATGAAGCAGTTTTCCGTCATGAGCGCAGCCGCCACGGCGGCCCTCATGATCCCGCAGGCGGCCCTGTCCCAGACCGAGGTGGAGGTTCCGCCCGACGGATTGCGGGTCCGGCCGACCGTGCGCCTGCTCTACGACAGCAACATCCTGCGGCAGAATGACGACCTGGTCGCCGGAGAGCAGGACGACCTGCGCATCACGCCCAGCGTCGACGTGACCTACCGCCGGCAATTCGGTCTTCACCGGCTGACGGTGATCGGGTCGGCGGGCTATGATTTCCACCAGCGTTTCGAATTTCTCGATCGAGAAAGGATCAGTCTTCAGGCCGATGCCGATCTGTCCGTATCCGGTTACTGCCATGTGCAGCCCAGGGCGCGGCTGAATTTCGCGCAATCGAACCTTTCCGATCAGGGCGTGGTCGTCGGCAATACGCAGCGGACGCAGGATTACAGGGTCGCGGTCGACTGCGAGAAGCCCTATGGCTTCTTCCCCGTGGCCGCCGTGGGCTATCTGAATACCAGCAACAGCGCCTCTTCGCGGCGGATATTCGACATCGACACGTCCACGGCGATGGCGGGCATCGGCTATTCCAAGGCCAGCCTGGGCGAAATCCGCGCGACGTTCCAATATGAGCGTTTCCGCCGCCCCAATGCCGACGAGGCGATACCCGGCCTGCGCGACGGCGCGGAAAATTACCGTGCGGGCATCCTCTTCCGCCGGGCCGTGGCGCCGCGCCTGAGCTGGCAATTGGGCGCCAATTATTTCAAGACCAAGCCGCGCGCGCCCGGCATTGCGGACTTCTCCGGCCTGGGGGTGGAGGCGCAGGCGGTCTATACCCCCTCCAACCGGCTGTCGATCCTGTTGGATGTCGACCGCAGCTCCCGCAATCAGAGCAATACGGGCGCGACCTATATCGTGCAGACCGACTTCACCCTGCGCGGCAATCTGAAGCTGGGAGCGCGGTCCGGCCTGTCGGCGGGCGGAAGCTACAGCCGCCGATCGTTCAAGGGCGAATTGCAGCTCGACACACCGCTGCTGCGCCGGTCGGACCGCACCCGCGCGGTCTTTGCCGGCTATCGTTACCAGTTGCGCAGCCGCCTCAATGCCGGGGCGGAGATACGCCATGAGTGGCGAACAACGGCCGTCGACCAGTTCCGGTACAAAAGTACGTCGGGACTGCTGTTCGTCGGACTGGATCTATGAGGTACTGGCCATGAAACCGATCTTCCCTGCCCTTTCCGTCCTGATCCTTGCGTCCCTTTCCGCAGCCGTTCCGGCGGTGGCGGCCGATGCCGCGCCGGGCGCGGCGCTGGCGTCCAGCTACATATTGGGCGCCAATGACGAGATAAGGGTTTCCGTCTTCGGCGCCTATCCGTTCGACGTCAAAACCCGGATCAAGGAGGACGGCAGCGTCACCCTGCCCAGCGTCGGGGAAGTCGTGGCGCAGGGCGTGACCGCCAATGCGCTGGCGACCAAGGTGCGCGATCAGTTGAAGGCGGGCGGATATTTCGTCAATCCGATCGTCAATGTGGAGGTGGTGAGCTATGTCAGCCGGGCGGTGACCGTCTTCGGCAATCTCCAGAATCCCGGCGTCTATCCGCTGGACCGGCCGCAGACGATCGCGATGATGCTGGCCCGCACCGGCGGCGCGCGGACCGATGCCGCCGATTACGCCATATTGCAGCGTCAGGGCGAGGAAGACCGCCGCATCCCGCTGGAAGACCTGAACAGCGCGACGGGAACCGGGCAGATGCTGCGCCCCGGGGATTCGCTGTTCGTGCCCAAGGCGGAGGACGTCTTCATCTACGGCCAGGTCAACAAGCCGGGCAAGATCACCTATGAAAGCGGCATGACGCTGCGCCAGATGCTGGCGCAGGCGGGGGGGCCGACATTGGGCGGGTCCGAAAAGAAGATCAGCCTCAACCGCGGCAACCAGAGGATCAAGCGCGCCGACCTGGACATGCTGGTGAAGCCGGGCGACGTCTTCACCGTCCAGGAACGCATCTTCTGATCAGGCTGGGAAGGAACCCGAAATGTCCCTGTTTTCCTGGATAGCGCGGTGGCTGAGGCCGAAGTCCAAGCCCAAGCCCCAGAGCAAGGAGCTGGCGCGCCGCATGGCGGCCATCCGCGCCGCCGCCGCCGCCGAGCCCGCCACGCCGGCGCCCCCGACGGCCGACATGTTGCGGTCGGCCATCCGCAAGGGGTTCAACTCGACCCAGCCCGTCACCAGTTCCAGCCATCTTCACGGCCGGCAGGAACAGTTGGAACTGCTGGTCGAGGGTGTTCTGGATCGGGGAAATCACGCCCTGATCTACGGCGCGCGGGGGTCCGGCAAGACGTCGCTGGCGCGGGTCTTCGCCAATATGGCCGACGACCGGGGCTTCGTCGTGCTCTATTCGGCGTGCGAACCCGATCAGGATTTCGGGGCGCTCATCAGGCCCTATGTCGATGCCCTGGCCGGGGCGCCGGTCGACTGGCCCGCGGACCGTCCGGTCAATCCGCGGGACGTGGTCGAACAGATCGCGCCGCGCGCCCGTCGCCGCTTCATCCTGATCCTGGACGAATTCGACCGCATCACCGACGGCGCCGTGCAACATGACGTCGCAAGGCTGATGAAGATGCTGTCCGACGCGGCCATGCCGGTTCATATCGTCGCGGTGGGCATCGCGGCGGGGGTCGATGCCCTGATCGCGGGCCATGCGTCCCTGCGGCGGCACATGTCGGTGATCCCGATTTCGCGGATCGAATCCCAGGCGGTGTTCGACATCATCGCCAAGGGCGCGGGGTCGATCGGCATGGGCTTCACCGATGCCAGCCGGGAAACCATCGCCCATCTCGCCTGCGGATCGCCCTATCATGTCCGGCTGTTCTGCGCCCTCGCCTGTTTCGAGGTGATCAAGCGGAAGGAACGGAAGGTCGACCTGCCCGCGACGCTGGCCGGGGTGGCGCGGGCCGTCAATGACTGGGCGCTCACCAATGCGGAGGACGCCGCGCTGTTCCGCAAGGTGATCGCGACGAACAGCCCGCACTGGAGCATGATCGAAACCATCGCCCGCACCGCCGCCGCCCACGGCTTCATCACCCGGCGCGCGCTGGCGGATGAACGGGGCGAGCGCATCCTGTCCCAGTTGCGGGACGCGCTGATCATCGATGCGGCAGAGGATCGCATCGCCTTCCAGGACAGTCTGGCGCCGCAATTCATGCTGGCCATGCTGTTCGCCGCGCAGAACAGCGAGAAGATCGATGAGAACATCATCAGCATGAACGATCTTCATCGCCCGATCGCCGCCGAATAGGCCGGATCGCCATCGAATAGGATAGTGACTATGCTGATATTGGACATATTCCGCGCGATATTGCAGCGCTGGCGGCTGGTGGCGGGGATATTCTGCAGCGTGATGCTGCTGACCGCGATCTGGATATTGATGACGCCGCGCGAATATGTGGCGTCGGCCACGCTGCTGTTCGACACGCGCGCGCCCGACCCGCTGCCGGGCGAGACCCGCGCGGCCGGCGAACCCGCCGCCATGCTGGCGACCGAGGCGCAGATATTGCGCGGGGAGGCGATCACCGGCCATGTCACGCGCGCCCTGGGCCTCGACAAGGAACCCGAACTGCGCAGGCAGTGGTTCGACCAGACCAACGGAACCCAGACCTTCCAGGGCTGGTTGAACCGGCGGGTCCAGAGCGGGCTGGAGGTCACGCCCAGCCCGGCGGGCAGCACCATCGACATCGCCTATCGCAGCACCGATGCGGCCAGATCGGCGGAGATGGCGAATGCCTTTGCCGATGCGTTCAACAAGACCCGCCTGTCGATGAGCAATGATTTCGCCAAGCGCTACGCCGACTGGTTCAAGACCCGCCTCAGCGAATCCGAGGCGCGGATGGAAAGCGCGCAGAGCGAACTGGCGAAGTTCCAGCGCGAGCACGGCATCGTCTCCACCGGGGCGATCGATGCGGAAAGCACGCGGCTGAGCGAATTGTCGTCCAAATTGTCTACTGCCGAAGCGTCCGCCGCCGATGCGGGCGCCCGCGCCGCCGCGGGGGCGAGCATGCCCGAAGTGCAGTCGAGCGGGGTGGTCCAGGGATTGCGCGCGCAGATCGCGACCAAGTCGGCCGAAATCCGCCAGATGTCGGCGGAACTGGGGCCCAGCCATGAGTTGATGCGGGCGGCCAATTCCCAGCTCGCCCAGTTGCGGGCGGCACTGGCGCAGGAAACGGCCAAGACTTCGGGCAGCCTGTCCGCGGCCAGTTCCGCCGCCGCGGCCAACCGGGGCGCCATGCAGTCGCTGCTGAACCAGCACCGCGCCCGCATGCTGTCGCTGGCGGGCGACCGGGGCAAGCTCAACGTGCTGGAAAGCAATGTGGAATCGGCCAAGAAGCAATATGAGACCGAGACGCAGCAAATGGCCGAACTGCGCGCGAAGAGCAGCATCCCTTCGCTGAACGTGCTGCATCTGAACGCCGCCGAGGCGCCCTTGCTGCCGAACGCGCCGAACATTCCCGTGCGGCTGCTGATGATGACGATATTGGGCCTGATGCTCGCCATCGGCACGGCGGTCCTGCTGGAATGGCTACAACCCCGCGTCCGCAGCCGCGATGCGATGACATATCTGACCGGCGTGCCCGTGCTGGGACAGGCCGACCTCCGTCACATCGGACAGCAACTCCGCCTTGAAGGAGCCAAATGGTCATGAGACTCCGATCCACAGAGAGAAGCGAGCAGCCCGGCGCGATCTTCATCGCCGCCGGTCCGGGCGAAAAGCCCGAGATGAATGCCGTGGGGCCGATCCAGGTCGATCCGCTGGTCGTGGCGATCAGCGACCCGGAAGACCGGCTGGCGGTGCAGGCGCGCGACATACAGTCGACGCTGGCCGCGCTCCGCCTGGCGGACGGGCGGGCGCCCTCCTCCATCGCGGTCCTCACGGTCGGCGCGGTCGACGAGGCGGCGATCCTGACCGCCAATGTCGCGGTGTCGGCGGCGCTGAGCGGCTTGCGGACGCTGCTCGTCGACATGAAGCAGTCGGACTTCGTCCAGCACCGGCTGCTCGGCCAGACGCCGGTCACGCCCACCGATCCGGAGGATGACCTCCACGCCTTCGTCCGGCCTGCCTCGATCCCCAGACTGTCCCTGCTGGCGGCCGCATCCGACAGCCGGGATCTGGCCGATATGATGGCCGATTTCGACCTGTGCCTGGTCGACGCCAGCCATGTCGAGGACCTCGCCCTGGCAGCGGCCGGCGCGGAGGTGGCGATACTGGCCGTCAGCCGCGACGCCACCACCACGGCGGACCTCAAGTCCACGATCAACAAGCTGTCGATGCTGGGCATGCCGTTGATCGGCACGGTCATGATCGTGTGACGGCATGAAGCGTGGAACAGGCATGAAGATCGTCCATATCTCCCGCCAATATCATCCGGGCATCGGCGGGCTGGAGAATTTCACCCGCAACCTCTGCGAGGAGCAGGCGCGGGCGGGCCATGACGTGCGCATGGTCACGCTGAACCGCATCTTCGACGGCGATGGCGCGGAACTGCCCGCGCGGGAGACGATCGGCGGGGTGGAGGTCGTCCGCCTGCCCTTCCGCGGGGGACGGCGCTATCCCATTGCGCCGGCGGTGCTGCGCCATGTGCGCGATTGCGACCTGATCCACGTCCATGCCATGGATTTCTTCGTCGATTTCCTGGCCCTCACGCGCTTTCTGCACCAGAAGCCGATGGTGCTCAGCACCCATGGCGGCTTCTTCCACACAGATTATGCGCAGCGGCTGAAGCAGGTCTATTTCCACAGCATATCCCGCCTGTCGCTGAGCCGCTTCCACGCGACGATCGCCTGTAGCGAGGCGGATCAGGACAGTTTCGCGCGCATTTGCCGCCAGAGGCTGACGCTGGTGGAAAATGGCGTCGACATCGACAAGTTCGCGGCCGCCGCCGACCCGGATGCGCGGGCGATCCTCTATTTCGGCCGCATCGCCCCCAATAAGCGGATCGACCGGCTGATCCGCTGGTTCGCCGCGTTGAATGCGCTGGACCCGGCCTGGTCGCTGATCGTCGCGGGCAAGCCGATGGGCGTCGCCCTGTCCGACCTGCGCCGGATCGCCGTCGAACAGGGCGTATCCCAAAAGGTGGAATTCCACGACAGCCCCAGCGACGAGGCGCTTCGCGCGCTGATCGGGCGCAGCAGCATCTTCGCGTCGGCCAGCGCCTATGAAGGGTTCGGCATATCGTTGATCGAGGCGGTTTCCGCCGGCCTCTATCCCGCCGCCAGCGACATTCCGGCGCATCGCCGGTCCTGCGAGAAGCTGGGCGTCGGCACGCTCCTGCATTTCGACGATCCCCTGTCGGCCGCGCGGCTGCTCAAGGATTTCCGCACCGCCAGGGTCAGGGGAGCCCTGAAGGACGCGGCCGAACCGCTGCGCGGCTATAGCTGGCCGGAGGTCTCGGCGCGCATCGTGCATATCTACGACCAGATATTGGGCCATCGCCAGCGGGCCATCGGTCCAGTGAAGGTCGCCGTTCTTTCCCAGACGGAGGCGCTGGCGGAAATCCGGTCCCATGTCCGCGCGCAAAGGCCGAAGGTCATCGCCTTCTGCAATGCCCATATGGCCAATCTGGCGCGGAAGGACGACCGACTGGCCGGGGCGCTGAGCAATGCGCTGGTGCTGAACGACGGCATCGGCGTCGATCTGGCGAGCCGGTTGCGCTATGGCCGCTCCTTTCCCGTCAATCTCAACGGCACGGACTTCATCCCCGCGCTGCTGAAGGACCATCCCGAAGGGCTCCGGCTGTTCCTGGTCGGCGCGGCGCCGGGCGTGGCGGAGCGCGCGGCGGTGACGCTGCGGCGCCTGTGCCCGCGGCTCTCGATCGTGGGAATGCAGCATGGTTTCTTCGACCCGCAGGAGGAAGCGGGCCTGAGCGACCGCATAGGGGCGAGCAAGGCCGATCTGGTGCTCGCCTGCATGGGCAATCCCCGGCAGGAGATCTGGGCGGCGCGCTGGGCGCCGGAGTTCGGACGGCCCGTGCTGTGCGGCGGCGCTTTGCTCGACTTCCTCGCCGGACGGGTGCGGCGCGCCCCGGCCTGGGTGCAGCGGGCGCGGTTCGAATGGGCATGGCGGCTGTTTCAGGAGCCCACCCGGCTCGCGGACCGCTATCTGCGCGGCAATCTGAGCTTCATCGTCCATGCGCTGAAGGATGCCTGGCGCGGGCAGGATTGGGAGGATACGCCCCCGCCAGCCCCGACCACAGCCCTGCGGGGGGCCGATGCGGCCTGACCCCAGCATGGCCCCGCGCCGGACGACCATGCCAAAGCGCATTTCGGTCGTCATCCCGTTCTTCCAGCGCAAGCGCGGGCTGCTGCGCGAAGCCGTGCGGTCGGTCGCCTGCCAATATCTTCCCTGGCCCGCCGAAGTCGAACTGATCGTCGTCGACGACGGTTCGCCAGTCGCGGCCGACCTGGATGTCGATAATCTCGCCTTGCCCGACTGGATCAGGCTGCGCATCATTCGCCAGGCCAATGCCGGCCCGGCGGCGGCGCGCAACCACGGCCTGGACGCCCTATCGCCGGATTCCGGCTATATCGCCTTTCTGGATTCCGACGATCAATGGTCGACGCACCATCTGGCCTGGGGGATCGATACCCTGGGCACGGCGCATGATTTCTACTTCTGCGACAGCGCCATGCCGCCGACGACCATGTTCGCGGCCATGGCGTTTTTCCAGGCGCTGCCGGCGCAGCAGGGGGTCGAATTGCTCGACGGGACGCGCGGCACCTATCGCTTCGTCGGGACGAGCGGCGGATCGTCGATGGTGCGCGACTATCTGTGCCAGACATCGTCCGTGATCCTGCGCAGGTCGGCGGTGGGATCGCTCCGGTTCGAGGAGAGCCTGCGCTATGCCGGGGAAGACTGGCTGATGTGGGCGCGGATCGCGCATCGGGCGCGGGGCATCTGCTTCTCGCTTTCCGCCAACAGCCTGCGCGGCGAAGGCATCAACCTGTATCGCGACGCGCATGAGCGGCTGGGCGGGCGCAACCTGCGGCGCATCCTTTCCATGATCCGGGCGAACGAGCTGATGGGGGCGATCGACGGCATCGATGCGCAAAGCCTGATGCTGACGCAGCAGCGGCGACGCAGCTTCCAGATGGAACTGGCGGCGATCCTGATGCATCCGCGGCTTTATCTGGGCTTGATGGACCGGCTCCAGCGGGCGATGATCGCAAGGGCCTACCGGCACCTGTGGCGTGACCTGCCCGGCTGTTGGACGGAAATCCTGCGCCGCAAGCTGCGCCCGGCGGCCCTGCGGGAGATGCCTGCGTGAAGCTTTATTATTACCGGGCGCCGCAGGGGAATTTCGGCGACGACCTGAACGGCTGGCTCTGGGAAGAACTCGCGCCGGGCCGCTGGTCGGACGAGGATGACGGCGAGCTGTTCTGCGGCATCGGCACGATCATCGGCAACGACATGCCGCAGGCGAAACGGATCAGGGTGTTTTCCAGCGGCATCGGCTATCGTCCCGTGCCCGCCGATTTCGACAGCGGGCGGTGGAAGGTGACGGCGCTGCGCGGGCCGCTGACGGCGCAGGTGGTCGGGCGGCCGGAACGGGCGGTCGCGGACGGTGCGCTGCTGCTGTCGACCCTGCCGCGGCTGAAGCCACTGGCCGAGGAAGAACGGCACGGGACGATCTTCATTCCCCATTATGAGGCGATGGACGAAGGCCCCTGGGAAAGGGCGTGCGGGCTGGCGGGCGTGGAACTGGTCGATCCCCGGCAATGCGCGCATCGGGTGATAGAGCGCATCCGAACGGCGCGGCTGGTGATCGCGGATTCCATGCATGCCGCGATCATCGCGGATACGATGCGGGTGCCATGGGTGCCCGTTGCGTCGTCCCGGCGGATCAACAGCTTCAAATGGCTGGACTGGACCCTGTCGCTGGACCTGCCCTATGAGCCGGTGGCGCTGCCCTCGATCAGCCTGCGGGCCTATTATGAGGGGCAGGTGCAGCGCTGCATCGGACAGGATTTCCGCCTGCCGCGGCCGGACAGGGATAGCGCCATGGCGCATTACCGGCGGATGATGCGGCGGGAGGGCAATGGGCTATGGCAATCGGTGCGCCCCAAGGTGAAGCATCATCTGCGCGCGCTGCCGGGGCGCCTGCCGGCGCAGCGTGCCGCGCGGGGCGCGATGGCGCGGTGGGACAAGCGGCGGACGGAGCGCATGGCGACGGTTTTGCATCGGCTGGTCGGCGCGCCCGCTTTCCTGAGCGGCGATGCGATTTTCGCGCAGAGGGTCGAACAGTTGAGCTATGCGCTGGATGGCATTGCGGGGGGCCGTGAAGGCTGAATATTGCCTGCGGGGGCCTTAACGCGCCAGCGTCCGCGCCCTGTGCCGCCGGACCAGGTGACGGGCCAGCATCGGCCAACTGCGCCGGTCGCGCAGCATTTCCATCAGCAGCGCCCCCGGCCGGCGGGCGCGCAGGTGCGGATAGGCGCGGTTCCAGATCGCCTGGTCGCGGATCGCGTCCGCCCGTTTCGACAACAGCCCCGCCAATGCCCTGTCCGCCCGGATGCGCGGGCGGGCGAGCAGGCCCAGCGTATGGTCCCGCATGGCCTGGAGGTTGAGGATGGTGCGCGACTGGCCCGAACTGTCCGAGGAGATCGAACCGATGCGCTGCGTGAAGAGGTAAAGCCCCTCCCCCATCAGCATGAAGCGCGCGCCGGCCAGCAGCCAGTCCAGAACGAAGGCGAAATCCTCGCCATGGCGGAGGTGAGGCGGATAGTGCAGTCCGCGCGCATGGAGGAAACGGCGGCGGAAGATCGGCTTTAGCTGGCCATAATCGAAGGGGGAACGGCCGGTCATGCACTGGCCGACGAAATCCGCCGCGCCGACCTGCTGCACATGATCGTCCGCCAGCCTGAGCGCCCGGCCCGCCACGGCCTGTGCCTGCCAGTCGAAGAACAGCAGATTGTCGGCCACCAGATCGGCCTCATGCCGCCTCGCCACCCCGGTCATGCGTTGCAGCCGCCCCGGCAGGAACGCATCGTCGGCGTCGAGTATCGCGATCCACTCGCCCTGCGCTTCGGCCAGCCCCCTGTTGCGCGCGACCGAAGGTCCGCCATTTTCCGCGCTGACGATCAGGCGGACATTGTCGTGTATGCGCGTCAGGCCCCGCGCCACCCGCAGCGTGTCGTCGCTCGACGCATCGTCGATGATCAGCACTTCGACCGGCACCTGCTGCGCCAGCGCCGAATTGACCGCGCGAACCAGCGTATCCTGCGCATTATAGGCGGCAATTATCACCGAGACACAAGGGGTTAGGTTCCGCTGCATAGGTGTTATGCCTTACTCGAAACAGGGGTGGGCTTTGGATATAACAGCCGCACAAGCAGCAGCGAATTGAGGGAATACCCCTAGGATATGTCCCAAGGGTCCGAACCCGATCTTCCCAGTGCGGACAGACAACATGCCGATGGTCGCCATTTACAGACGCGGTTTCCTGCCCTTGTCGGAGACCTTCATTGCGGACCATATCCGGTCGCTGCGCCGATACCGCCCCTTCGTCATGGCCGACGACATTGTCGGCGGCCATTATCGGGACGGACAGCAACTGCATCTGCTTCATGAACCCGGCGCCGGAAAGTGGAAAAGGATCAGCAGTCGGCTGACCGGACATTACGACCATCTGGACGGACAACTGTCCTCACGCTCCGCCGGCCTGATCCACGCGCATTTCCTTCAGGACGGCGCGGGCATCCTGCCGCTTGCCCTACGGCGGCGCATGCCGCTGGTGGTGACGGCCCATGGCTATGACGCGACCGTCACCGCCCGCGAACATGCGCGGCGGACAGAGGGGCTCTGGTACCTGATGCTGAAGCCCGTCCTGATGCGCTATGTCGACGGCATCATCTGCGTGTCGAACTGGATCAGGCAGTGCCTGCTGGAGGCCGGCTATCCCGAAGGCAAGCTGCGGGTCATCCGCCTGGGCATCGACCCCGCCGCATTGCCGCAGGTGGATTCCCCCTCGCTGCGCCGGGGCGCGCTGTTCGTGGGCAGGCTGGTCGAGAAGAAGGGCGTCAACTTCCTGCTCGACGCCTGGGCGAAGCTGCCGCCCCGCCTGCGCGAGGAGCCGCTGACCATCATCGGGGACGGTCCGATGAAGCCGGCGCTGATGGATCAGGCACGAAAACTGGGCATCCAGCCGGTATTTGCCGGCCCGCAGCCGCGAGAGGCGGTGTTCGCCGCCATGGCCCGGCACAGGATCTTCGCCATGCCCAGCATCCGCGCCGCGAACGGCGACAGCGAAGGGCTGCCCATCGTGCTGATGGAGGCGCAGGCCCTGGGCATGGCTGTGGTCGCCTTCGACGACGGGCCGATGCGCGAAGCCATCCGGCCGGGGCAGAGCGGCCTGCTGGCGGAGCGGCGCGACACCGGCAGCTATGCCGCGCATCTGGAACGGCTGCTGCTGTCGGCGGATCTGTGCGAAAGCTTCGGCCGGGCAGGACGGGAATGGGTCAACAACAGTTTCCACATCCGGTCCAACATGGCGGAACTGGAAGATTATTATGACGAAATCATCGGCCGCAGGGAGAGACGCCATTGAACATCCCCATTTCGGCCGCCCTCGCACCCCATGGCGTCACCAACGCCCGCATCCTCATCCTGTCGCGCCACGATTATCGCACGGCGCGGCGCGCCAGCGTGCATTTCATCGCCCAGAAACTGGCCGAACGGGGTCATGACGTCGCCTTCCTGTCCATCGGCTACAGCTGGCTGTCGCGGCTGCGCGGCGACAGCCGGGCGGGGCTGGACCCGCGCGCCAACCGCTGGGAAACGGTGGACGGCCTGCGCGCCTATCTGTGGCGGACCCGCTGGCATCCGGTCAAGATGCCGGTGCCCGATGCGCTGACCGGCTGGCTGTTCCACCGCTGGGCCGGCATGGCCTGCCCCGCCCTGGACGAGGCGGCGGCCACGGCGGACCTCATCCTCATCGAATCCGGCATCGCCCCCGCGCTGATCCGGCGGGTGCGGGCCATCGCCCCGCATGCGCGGATCGTCTATCGCGCGACCGACCTGCTGGCGACCGCCGGCGTGCCGCCATGCATCGAAACGACGCTGCAAAGGCAGGCGCGCGACATCGACATGGTCGTGGTCGTCGCCCGCAGCATGCTGCCGCATTTCGACAGCTTCGACTGTCCGCGCATCTTCATTCCCCATGGCGTCGACCTGCGAAACCTGCGCCGGCCGACCGTCAGCCCCTATGACCGGCCGCATAATGCGGTGGCGGTCGGATCGATGCTGTTCGACGAGGGCGCGATCCGCACGCTGGCGCAGGCGGTTCCCCATTTCACCTTCCACATGATCGGAACGCCCAGGCACGCCTTCCCGTCCAATGTGGTGCTGCACGACGAGATGCCCTTCGAACGGACGCTGCCCTATATCCAGCATGCCGATGTCGGGATCGCGGCCTATCTGCCGGCGGAAGCATCGGCCTATCTGGCGGATTCCAGCCTGAAGCTGATGCAATATGGCGCCATCGGCCTGCCCGCCATCTGCCCGGATTTCGCGGTGGGCGAGCATGGGCTGCGTTTCGGCTATCGGCCGGGCGACGCCGATGGGATAGTGCAGGCCTTCGCCAGGGCCGCCCAGACGCGCCGGCGGCCAGCACCGACGCAGGATTGGGGCGATGTGGCCGACCGGCTGGTGGAGGTCGCCCTTGGCTGAGCTTGTCCTGCAAAGAGACGTCCGGATGCAAGGCGCCGGGGACATACTGCGCGCGGTCGTGCCGGTGGCGGCCATGGCGCTGCTGGCGGCGACGGTCCTGTTCAACCCGTTCCTCGCCTGGGTGAACAGCCATGTCGCGCCGATGAGCGGGTCGATCGTGTCCGTGATGCAGGGCGGCATCGTCATCTCTGCATTGCTGCTGGGCCTGTTCCAGCCGGTCGCGCTGGCGGCGCGATGGTGGACGCTGGCCGCGCTGCTGGTGATGGCCGTGCTGCTGACCAGCGCGATCCGGGCGCAGTTCAATCCCAAGATATTAGGCGACGTGCTGCTGATCCCGGCCTTCATCCTGCTGGGCACGGCGTTGCGCGCCGACCTGTTCCGCCGGTCGGTCCTCGTCATGCAGGCGTGCATCCTGCTGGTGGGGGTGTGGGAACTGGCGCGGCCGGACCAATATGGCGCCTTCTTCAACGTGGTCGATTATTATGTGAACACGCGCGGATATGACGCCGACGCCTTCTGGGCGGGCGGATCGCTGTTCCTGAGTTCGGAACGGCCGGGCGGGCGGCTGTTGCTCAACGGCTTCGGTTTCCATCGCGGGTCGTCGCTGTTCCTGGAGCCGGTGTCGCTCGGCAACTGGGCGGTCGTCGTCACCATCTTCACGGCGGCCTGCTGGCGCGAACTGTCGCGCTGGGGCCGGGCCTTCATGGTGGCGTCCACCTTCGCGCTGCTGGTGATCTGCGACGGGCGGCTCGCGATGACGGTCATCCTGCTCTTCTGCCTCTATCTGCCGCTCTGCCGCTATCTGCCCGACCGCTGGAGCGCGATGTACCTGCCTGTCATGCTGGGCCTGCTTTGGCTGGGGGACGCGTTCGGCCTGCTGATGCCCAATGGCGACAATTTCGCCGGGCGGCTGGGCATCGGCCTGCATGCGCTGGGGACGATGGATGCCGCCGCATTGCTGGGGGTCAGCCCCGAATTCGCGCGGCTGGACGATGCGGGATGGGCCGATTTCATCCAGTCCCAATCCGTGCTCATCGCGCTCGGCCTCTGGCTGGCGCTGTCGCTCACCGGGTTCGGCAGGGCGCCGGGCGACCGCATGGCGAAACATGGCACCATGCTGTTCCTCATCCTGTGCCTGCCGATCAGCAATTCGCTGCTCTCGATCAAGACGGCGGCGTTGATGTGGGCGCTCTACGGCTTCTGCTTCGCACGCGGGCGGAGGGCAGCGGACAGCACGCCCCCGGCATGAGCGGGCGGCATATTCCAGCGCTGGACGGGTTGCGCGGCTTTGCCGCGCTGATCGTGATGCTGTCGCATTTTCCCGATGTCGGGCTGCCGCCCTGGGTCAATCACCGCCTGGGCGATTATGGCGTGATGCTGTTCTTCGTGCTGAGCGGTTTCCTGATGGGCCATCTCTATCTGGGGCAGAAGCCCGACGTCGCGGCGCTGCTGCGCTATGGCGCGGCGCGGGCGGGGCGAATCCTGCCGCTTTATCTGGCGGTATCGCTGCTGTCCTTCTTCCTCTTCAGCTATGCCGATCCGGCCTTCATCTATCGCATAGACGGCCAGCAGCTCCTGCGGTTGCTCAGCTTCACCAGCGCGCAGCCGATCTTCTGGTCCATCGGCCCGGAATTCCAGTTCTATTTCCTCTTTCCGCTGGTCTGGATGGCGTTCCACAGCAGCCGCCCGAACAGGCCGGTCGCCTTCCTGGCGCTGGCGACCGCGATCTGCCTGAGCTATGCGGTCAGCAGTTGGACGCCCGGCTTCTCCGTCTTCGCAAAGCTGCACATCTTCATCGCCGGGATCGGCACGGCATTGCTGATGAAGGCGGCGCCGCCGCGCCCGCCGCTCGCCATGCTCGTGCTGGGAAGCGCCCTGGCCTTCCTGGCCGCCATCCTGCTGTCGCCGGCATGGGCCGAACCCTTCCTCTTCCCGTCGACACGCGGCGACCCCAAGCATATCGGCTATTATGGCGATCTGGCGAAGGTCCTGCTCTGCGCCTGCGTCATCCACAGCGCGACCATCGACCATCGGCTGAACGACTGGCTGTGGGGCAATGGCGCGATGCGGCGGCTGGGGGCGTGGAGCTTCTCGCTCTATCTGCTGCACATGCCCGCTTTCTATCTGGCGGGATATTTGCCGATGCCGCCGGCGCCGCGCGCCGTGGCATCGCTGCTGCTGGCGGTCGGCATCGCGGCGCTGTCCCATCGCTTCGTCGAAGGGCCGGCCAACCATTGTTTGCGCCGCCTGCTTGCAAGGCTGTTCGACCGGCAGCCCAAGGTCATCCTATTGCCCGATCTCAGCCGGGCGGAGGTTCGAAGGTGAGACGATAAGGATAAAGCCAGATGCGCAAGGAAAACAGGGTCGCGCACGGGTCGGTGAAGGAGGATGAGGGACGCATAGACTGGCTGGACGTGGCCAAGGGCCTGTCGATCCTGCTGGTCGTCTTCCATCATGCCGCGCTGACGGGTGCTTCCATCGGCCATGGCTGGGCGGTCTTTTCCACGCTCGATGCGCTGGCGAAGCCGGTCCGCATGCCGCTGTTCTTCGCCATAGCGGGGCTGTTCGCCGCCGGGGCGCTCAGCCGGTCCTGGGGCCAGCTGCTGACCGGCCGGGTGGCCAATCTCGTCTGGCTCTACAGCCTGTGGACCGTGATCTACTGGCTGTTCTTCCGCTATTTCGACCCGACCGACGGGCTGAAGCCGCTGGGCCTTTCCAAATGGCAGCTCATCTATATGTGGATCATCCCGCCCAGCGGACAATGGTTCCTGTGGCTGATGGCGATCTATCTGGTCCTTGCCAAGGCGATTGCCCGCTTCCGAAGCCCCGTCCATCTGTCGGCGATCTTCCTGCTTTGCGTCCTGTCGGCCGGGCCGGTGGCGGAACTGCCCCATTATCCGTGGCGCAACGGCCTGCTCTATGCGCCCTTCTTCATCGGCGGGGCATGGTATGGCCGGGCGCTGGCGGAGCGGGCGCCGCGCCATGCCGCGACGCTGATCGTCGGCGGAACGGCAGGCTTTGCGGCCCTTTTGATGCTGACGCGCCATCCCGGCGCGCAGATCGGCCTGTCCATG
This sequence comes from Sphingobium sp. PNB, assembly GCF_019873065.1. NCBI lineage: Bacteria > Pseudomonadati > Pseudomonadota > Alphaproteobacteria > Sphingomonadales > Sphingobiaceae > Sphingobium > Sphingobium sp. PNB. The sequence goes on along the minus strand of NZ_JAINEZ010000001.1, from coordinate 98,593 downwards.
GCGGGCCTGATGGCGGCAGTCGGCCTCGCCCTGTTGCTCAGCCGGATTTCGTGGCTGAAGGGGCCGCTGATCTTCTTCGGGCGGCGAACGCTCAGCATCTATCTCGGCCATGGGCTGGTCATCGCCGCGCTGTCCATGCCGCTGTCCGTCCTGCCGCTGGGGGATCATGCCTTTCTATGGGTCACGCCCTTCCTGATACTGTTCTCCCTGTTCGGATCGCTGGTCCTTCACGACCGGGTGGGAAGTCTGGGCCGGATGTGGCTCTATAGCGACGAGGGCATGCGGCAGTCCTTGCCGAAGCGGTTCAGCATCTGACTCAGCTGCCGGATGCGCGGCCATGCTGCTTGTCCAGGGCAATCTGGTTGGAAAGCTTCGCCGCGGTCAGAAACTGCCGCTCATTATGGATGGAACCGACGGCGATGAAGAGAATCAGCGCGCCGACGACTGCCTTGCGATAGGGGGAGAACCATCCCAGCGCCGCGAAAGCCAGCGCGGCAACCGCGATGTCCGCCGCGTAGAGGAAGGTGATTTCCCCATAGCCGCTGTGGAAGAGGATCTTCGAAGCCAGGAACAGACCCAGCGCCAAGCCGATGGGCCGCCTCTGCCGGTCGGCCAGCGTTCCCGCAACGCCCCCGGCCAGCAGGACCAGCCAGGCGGCGGCGGCGATGCCGCCCGCGACGCCCCACTGGCCGAGCGGCGCGAACTGGTTGGTCACGACCGTCGAGGAGCCGATCTCCGTCTGCATGTCGGCCCGCTGCGGCGATGGCACGACGCCCGGCATCAGCAGGGCGTTGCGCGCGCTGATGGACGGGCGCCATGCCATGCCGGCTGCGTGCATCTTCGGTCCGGCATAGGTCTTTTCCTTGACGACGATGCGCGGGTCGAGCCAGAAGGCGGCGCGGTGCAACAGCTTCATCTGGACCGCCGATACCGCCGACACCAGAAGGAAGGTGCCCCCGCTGACCAGCAGGAACTGGCGGAACGGCAGGCGGAAGAAGGCGGCCGCCAGCCCCAGGCCCCAATTGGTGATCAGCATCGCGACGCTTGCCGCCGAAGCGACGATCCAGCCGGAGCGGGGCAGGCTCCGCATCGAACAGGTGAAGATCAGCATCAGCACGATGCCGGTCGCGCTGAATGCATAGGTTTCGATAAAGGCATACCAGTGGAGGAAACCGGCGCTGGCGAGCAATGCGAGGGTGAAGCCGGCGGCCGCCGCGGGGGCAAGGCCCATCAGCCGCATCGCCACATGGAAGCCCCCCGCGCTGACCGCGGCGGCGAGCATCAGCAGCAGGCCGATCGCCTGCATCGGCGGCAGGCCCAGCAAGGCCAGCGCCTTGACCGATGACAATGCGGTTATGGAAAAGAGCGGATGGGCGACGGTGCGGTTCTGGTACGGGCTCCAGCGCTCCGTCATGTTGGAGATGACGCGGGGCGGATCGGCCTGGAAATAGATGTTGAACGTGTCATAGACCTGCGGCGACAGCGCCTTGCCGTTGAACAGGCAGATCGCCATGGCCGTCATGCTGAGCAGGATGACCAGCACCAGGTCGACGCGGCCGACGCCGATCGGCCAGATGCGGCGGGCGGGCGCGCCAAGCGCGGTCGCGGCCATCTCAGCTCAGCCCCGTCACGAGCACGCCCGCCACGATCAGCCCGATGCCCCCGAGACGCGCCGGCGAAATCGCCTCCCCCAACAGCCAGAAGCCGCAAATGGCGGTGACCACGATGCCGAGCGCGACGCAGGGATAGGCCTGCGACAGGTTCATGCGGGACAGGACCATCAGCCACGCCCCGGCGCTGAGGCCGAACATCGCCATGCCGACGATCACCAGGGGGGTGGTCGCGATGGTGGTCGCGATCTCGATCGCCGATCCGCGCGCCAGCGCATTCTGCACCGGGACGCCGTTCATGCCGATCTTCATCAGCACCTGCGATCCGGAGGACAGCAGCACGCAGGTCAGGACCAGAAGCGGCCACAGCAGGCCGGCGGCCGCGCGATGTTCAGCCAGGGCTTGGGCAGGCAAGGTTTTCCTCCGGGGATGGGGTCAGTGCGCCGCGAACATGATGAGCAGGACCAGGCAGACCATGCCCGAACTCATGCGGTCGCGCAGGGCGAAGACGACCGGATCGTCGTGGATCAGGCGGCGATGCGCCAGCATCAGCATCCGCCCCACCCAATAGAGCATGATCGGGCAGATGATCCACAACAGGTCGGGATGGCGATAGGAGCCGTTGACGGCCGGCGAGGTGAAATAAAGCGCCAGCACGGTGATGGAGACATAGGCGGAAGCCACCGCCATCGACATCACCATGGTCATGTCGCTGACCTTGTAATTGCGGTTGCTGGCGTCGCCCAGATCGGCGTCCTTGCGCTTGGCGAGTTCGGTGTAGCGCTTGATCAGCGCCAGGCTGGTGAAGAACATGACGGCGAAGGCGAGCAGCCAGTCGGACATGACGATCCCCGTCGCCGCGCTGCCGCCGATCACCCGCACGGCGTAGAGCAGGGATAGCGCGAGGACATCGATCAGGAATTTCCGCTTGAGCACGAAGCTGTAGGCGCTGGTAAGCGCGAAATAGCCGAACAGCACGCCCAGCAGCGGCAGCGACACCATCGCCCCCGTCAGCAGGCCGAGAGTCAGCAGCAGGCCCGAGACGATCAGCGACGCCCCGATCGGCAACTGCCCGCTGGCGAGCGGACGGCCGCGCTTGCTGGGGTGCCGCCGGTCGGCATGCAGGTCGACGATGTCGTTGACGATATAGATGGACGACGCGATCAGGGAGAAGGCGACGAAGGCGCAGAGGCTTTGCAGCAGGGCCAGCCGGGTGATCTCATTGCCGATCAGCGGCGGCACGAAGACCAGCGCATTCTTCACATATTGGTGGACGCGCAACTGACGCAGCCAGAGCCCGGGGCTGGCCCCTTCCTCCGCCAGGGCCTTGAGCGGGCGGCCCCTGCGCTGCATATGGCGGAAGGCGGCAGTGGGCGCGCGCACGGCATAGCCTTGCGCGGCATGCTCCCAGACCGGGACGTCGACCATGGCATTGCCGATATAGTCGAAGCCGCCCTCCCCGAATTCCGCGACCAGCCGGTCCCGCTTGGCCCTGCCCGACAGGTTGGTCGTCCCGTCGGACGCGAACCAGCCGTCGAACAGGCAGAGATGATCCGCGATCTGCGACACCAGCCGGGCGTCGGCCGCCGAGGCGAGGTAGGTCGGCCGTCCCTCCGCCCGCGCCGCGCGGATCAGGGAGAGCACCTGATCGTCATAGGGCAGATAATGGGGATCGAAATCGGGGCTGTCCGCCAGTTCCGCCTTGATCGCCGCCTTGTTCCATCCCGTGCGCAGAAAGGACGAGAGGATGGTGCGGGGTCTGTCGTTGAAGGCCGAGATCAGGCATTCGACCAGCAAGTCCCCCTTGATCAGCGTGCCGTCCAGATCGACGACAAGCGGACAGCATTGGGTATTCACCTGCGGCTTCGACTGGACAGCGACTTGCATGGCTTCCCCTTCACTTCATCCAAACTGATTAGATGTGAGGCGAGGAAGCGAATCAATTAAGGGGAAATTGCTAAGGGTTTTCGCGGTGCGCGGGAAGGAACAGCCTTTCCTGTCACTCCGCGCTTCGGCCGGGTTTGGCGATGCGTTTCACGTCCGCTTCCGTGACGGGTTGGGGATAGGCGTTGCCGAAATGGGTCCGCACATAGGTGATGACCGCCGCCACCTGCGCTGGCGAGAGCATGTCGCTCATCGGCGGCATGGCGCCCTTGCCCTTCGTCACGATGGTGACCGGATAGGCGGGATCGGCCAGCTTCCTGTTCTTCGCCAGAGCCGGAATGGCGCCGCCGCCGCTGCCCATGGCATTGGGCATGTGGCAGGCGGCGCAGATCTGCCTGTAGACCTTCTCGCCATCGACAGCCTTGTTCTTCGCCTGCACGCCGCCGGGCGTGTCGGCATGGCCCGGCGCGGCGAGAAGGGCCAATAGCGGCGGGACGAGGATCAGGGCGCGGCGCGGGCTCATGCCGCCTGCGTCCGCTGGTGGATGCGCGTGATCGCGTCGAGGCCGGAGAGCAGCGATCCTTCCATCCAGCCACCATAATAGCTGGCATGTTCGCCCGCCAGCACCACGCGCCCGTCAATGGCGACCAGATTCTGGTAATGCGCCTCCCGGTTCTCCTCGCTCCAGCGCGAGGTGCATCCCAATATCCAGGGCACGCGGCTCCAGGGCACGGAAACGCCGTTCAGGAATTCCTTGCGATATTGCGGATGGAAGATTTCGCCCTGCGCCAGCGCCGCCTCTATCCGTTCCTGCGGCGTCATGCCGGTCAGTTCGAACGCCCCCGCATCGCGGGCGAACGCGCCCAGCAGCACCGCCGGTCCCGGCGCGAAGAAGCGGTCGTTGGGATAGGATAGCTGCGCGATCGGCTGGTCGGTGAAGCTGTGGCCGCCATAGATATTGTCGTCCTCTTCCCAGAAGCGGCGCTTGAATTCCATTCCCATCTTGAGTTGGCCCGCATAGGGCACCGCCTTCATCGCCGCCGCCAGCTTCGGGCCCACCTGCATCTCGACCTGGCTGATGATCGACAGCGGGATGGTGCACACGCACCAGTCGGCGCTGACGCTGTTCATCCTGCCGCTCGGCACGTCCCTGTAGCTGACGGTCACGCCCTTGCCGTTCTGGGCGACCTTCGTGACCTTGGCATTATAGGTGATGAGTTTGCCGACCTGCTTGGCGAAGGCCTTGCCGATCATGTCCATGCCGCCCACCGGCTGGAACATCGTCGTCTGCATCACATAGTTGAAATAGAAGCTCATCGCCGTCCAGACCTGCGGGTCGAGCACGTCGCCCAGCTTCGCGATCTGCGAGGGCGACGGCGCGCCGCCGACGCCGCCGCCGGGCGGGCGGTCATAGCCCCGCTGGGCGGAGACGGCCACGCTGCTGGTATAGGCCATATTGTCGTCGAGCACGCCCCAGTGGCGCAGCGCCTCCAGCAGCTTCTCCTTGTCCTCCGCGCTCACGCTGCCGTCCAGCGCCTTGGCGTTCGCGGCCTTGGCCAGCAATTCCGAGGTGTGGCCCCGGAAGTCGGTCGCCACCGCCTTGTAGCGCTGCGGCTTGCCGTCAAAGGCTTCGCTGGAATGGATGAAGCCATTATGGTTGAGCTGGATGAACGGCTCCAGCGCCACGCCGAACTGCCGGCAATAATGCAGCAGGCAGTTGTGATGATGCGGGATGCGCCAGGGGCCGGGATTGATATAGTTGCCCGGCGCGAACTGCACCTTCTGCACGGTGCCGTCGCTTTCGGTGAAGGTGTCGCCGCCGCGCAGCGTATAGTTGCGGCCGCCCGGACGGTCCTGAAACTCCAGGACTTTGACCTGATAGCCCGCCTTTTCCAGTTCATAGGCGGCGACCATGCCGGCCAAGCCCGCGCCCAGCACGACGACCGACGCGCCCGGCTTCGCGCCGGAGAGGACGGGCGGTCCGTCGAACTGGGTTTCGGCGGCATGACCCAGCGCGGTCATCGCCTGGTACATGGCCGCCGCGCCACCCGCCTTGCCGATCAGGCCCAGAAGCTGGCGGCGGCTCGGCTGCATGCTATTCTCCATAATACCCCCTGTGCGCGGCGGCGGAAGTTCAGTTGCCCCTGGCAGCGATCGCCTCGATCTCGATCAATTGCTGCGGCCGGGCGAGGCCCGCGATCTGGAAGGCCGAGCGCGTCGGCAGGTTGGGCTGCTCCGCCGTGCCGAAGAATTTCCTGTAGGCCCGCGTCATGCCGTCGCGGTCCATCTTACCGCCCAGCTTGGGGTCTCCCACCAGGAAGACGGTCAGCTTGACCACATCGCCCATGGTGAGACCCATTTCCGCAAGCTGCGCCTTCATCCTGGTGAAGATCGACATTGCCTGCGCCTCGGTATCGCCAAAGGCGCCGGGGCTTTCCGTATCCTTGGGGTCGATGGGCGCGCCGGTCGCGCCGGAGAGGAAATAAAGCGTGCTGCCGGGCGGGACCACGGCGGCGCTGGCGATCATCGCGCCGGGGGCCTGTTTATGCTCCACCGGCGCAGCATGGGCCGTCGATGACAAGGAAGCGGCGGCCACGATGCCGACAAGAGAAAGCCTGAACGCCGACGGATTTGCCATGAACGCCCCCATTCCCATATTGCTGATGCCTGTATCCCGATGAACGAGGCGGGAAGGAAAATCCTCCATGCCTATGTTGCGGTATCATTGCCCGCCGGAAACAAGTTCTGCGACGTCATAATATTTTCCGTTGGCGATCACCTTCCTCACATTGAAAGTGTTCGCGATATTCTCCCGCGGATCGCCCGCGAGGAGGGTAATGTCCGCCAGCTTGCCAGCCTCCAGCGTCCCTGCGTCCAGGTTGAGCGACTTGGCCGAATTGACCGTCGCCGTCTGCAAGGCCTGGAAGGGCGTCAGCCCCGCATCCACATAGGAGGAAAGCTCCGCATGCAGGTTGGTCGCGATCATCGTGTCGGTGCCCGCCGCGACCAGCGTGCCGGCATCGAACATCTTCTTCAGGCTGGTCAGGCTGCCCGCCATCATCGGCCGCAACAGCGCCGCCATCGGATCGCTTTCCGTCACCGTCTTGCGCGCCCAGAGCGGATAGAGGTTGATGCGCGGATCGTCGCGATAGGACGGGTTCTTCTCCAGATAATTGGTCAGGGCGCCGAAATTGGTGGGTGTCAGCGTGCGGCCGCTCCTGCCGAAAAGCTGGATCACATCTTCATAGGCCATGCCCATCGGCCCCTGCTTGGGCGAATAGCCGCGGCGGCTGGTCGCGCCCAGATGCTCGGTCGCGTCGACGCCTGTATAGGCGGCGGGGAAGATTTCATGGCCGGTGACCGGCACGCCCATCTGGTGCGCCGCCTCCACGATGCGCCGCTGGTAGATGTCGGGCATGCGGACATAGCTTTTCAATATGTCATATTTGAGGATGCGGGCGCGCTCCAGCTCCCGCTCCAGATGGGCCGGGCCGGAAACGGCGACGCCCATCTTGTAATAGACGCGCTGCCATTCGAACAGCGGCCCGTTGACATAGAGGCGCGGGCTGATGCGCACGCCCGCTTCGGCTGCCTCCCGGTCCTCTATCGCATCATAGACCTGATTGCCGGGATCGCGCACGGTGGTGATGCCGTAGGCGAGCCATGCGCGTTCCAGATTGGAGCCGAAATCCTTTTGCAGATGGGCATGATGCTCGATCAGGCCGGGGATGGCGGTGAGGCCGGTGCCGTCGACGAAGCGGTCCGCCTGATGCAGCGCCGGATCATGATCGCGGATCGCGGCGATGCGGTTGCCCTCGATCACGATGTCCTTGTCATGCTGGGTCTCGTCGCGGACGGAGTCGACCAGATTGCTGACATGGATCACAATCCGCCCGGTCGGATTGGCGAGGCGATAGGTAAGATCGACCGGAACCTCCCGGATCACGCCGGTTTCGGTATCGATCGCCTTCAGCTTGTCCGACGACTGGTAGAGGATGGTGCGGCTGTCGGCGGTCCAGGTCGGGAAATAGGAGATTTCGGAGGTGTAGCTGCGCGGCGGACCCATCGGCTTGCCGTCGGCGGCGACGGGCCAGATCTTGAGCAGCCCTTCGTAGATCGCCGCCATCTTCGTGCCGTCGGGCGACCAGGCGGGACCGCCGCCGCCCCGCGTGTCGGTTCCGGCATTGTCCTGCGGCACCTGCCAGAAGGGTTCGCCCTTGCCATCGGCGGGGATGACGTAGATCTGGTTGGTGCCCTCGCGGAAGCTGTTGGAATATTTGTAGGAAAGCGCGATGGCGACATATTTGCCGTCCGCCGACCAGGTGGGGCTGCCCGGCTGGCCGAGCGATGCCTGAAGCCGCGTCACCTTCCCGCTCGCCACGTCGACGACGCAGACGCCCGCGACGCCCCAGCGCCCGTCGACGTCGAGGAAGGCGATGCGCCCGCCGTCATGCGACCAGGCCGCGCCAAGCGGCTGGGTGTCCATGTCGGTGAGCTTGCGGTCCTTGCCGGTCCTGAGATCGCGTATCCACAGTTGCGGCAGGCCGCCGCCCTTGTCGGAGGTATAGACGATGCTCTGCCCGTCAGGCGACCATGCGGGATCGGCGTCCAGCGCGGCGTCCTTGGTGAGGTTCTCCGGCACGCCGCCCTTGGAGGACAGGAGGTAGAGATCGCCGAGCGCCACGAAGGCGATGCGGCTGCCATCGGGCGAGATGGTGGGATGGACGATGCCCAGCGCCTTGCGCGGCGCGGTGGAATCCCAGTCGCGCTTCGCCCGCGCATAGCTGGGCTTCACCACCTCCAGCGTGGCGGCGAAATCGACGGTGGAGAGGCGTCCGCCGCTCCGGTGCCTGATCTTGCCGTCCGAGACGTAATAATAGCCGCCCTTCCCCCAGCTTATGCGGAAGGGAAAGACATTCTCGGTCCCGCTGACGGCCTTGCCGTCGACCTCCAGATGGCTGCCCTTCGCGTCCTGCACCACATAGGCCAGTTCGCCGCCGGGGCCGAAGGAGGGCGCATCCACCCTGCCCTCGACCTGCTTGAGCAGGCTTTCCTTGCCGTCCGCCAGCGTCGTTGCGTAGAGCGCCGTCTTGCTGCCCTCTATCCCCGCATAGGCGATCCTCGCGCCATCGGGCGACCAGCTCGGCATCCGGTCCTCGCGCGGATTGCTGCTGACCTGCTTCACTGCCCCGCTGGCGACGTCCAGCGTCCAGATGTCGTAATTGCCGCTGCGGTCGGAGGAGAAGGCGATGGTCTTCCCATCGGGCGACCAGGCCGGTTCGCGATCATCCCACGCGCCCAGCGTCAGCTTGCGCATGTCGCTGCCGTCGGGCTTGATCGTCCAGAGATCGTAGCCGCCGTCGCGATAGGCGAAATAGGCGAGGCGCGATCCGTCGGGCGACCAGACCGGCTGGCGCGCATCGTTGAAATAGTCGGTGATGCGCTTCGCCTTGCCGCCCCTGGCGGGGATGATCCAGAGGCTTCCCTGAAGGTCCACCGCCAGCCATTTGCCGTCCGGCGAGACGGACACGGCCATGGAGGTGCCCTCATGCACGTCGAAGGCGATGGGCTTTTCCCCACCCGGCGGGGGCAGATTGGCGGGCTGGGCATAGGCCGGCACGGCGCAGGCCGACAGCAGGGTAATGGACAGATATTTCAGGGGAGACTTCATCGATCGGTCCTCTTACCAGCCGAAGACATAGCGTTCGCGGCGCACGTCCGCCCCGCCGCGCAGGGTGCCGCTGCCGGGCACGACGCCCGCCGCGACGATGCCGGTGGAGACGGCGAAAGGCCCCAGCACGTCGAGCTTGTGCCCGCGCGCGGCCAGATCGTCGCGCACCGCCTGCGGCACGCGATTCTCTATTTCCAGCACGCCCGGTTCATCCTTCTTGATCGCGAAGGAGGCGTGGAAATGGTTGCTGTTGATGCGCGGCGCCTCGATCGCGGCCTGGAGCGGCTGGTCGAAGGCCAGCACGCGCAGCAGCACGTTCATGATCTGCTGGTCCTGATTGTCGCCGCCCGGCGTGCCGATCGCCAGATAGGGCGCGCCGTTCTTCAGCACCATGGAGGGCGAGAGCGTCGTGCGCGGACGCTTGCCGGGGACAAGCACATTGGGGCTTTCGGGGTCGAGGTCGAAGACGGTCAAGCGGTTGCTCATCGGCACGCCAGTGTCGCCCGCGATATAGGCCCCGCCCAGCAACCAGCCCGAACTGGGCGTGGCGCTGAACAGATTGCCGTCCTTGTCGACCACTTCGATGGCGGTGGTGTCGGCGGTCGGGCGCGGCGGGGCCTTCAGCATATGCGGCGTGAAGGCGGGCGTGGTGCGAGCCTTGCCTTCGAACGCCCAGGGGTCGCCATAGCGATGATCCAGCGACGCTTTCGGCCCGATCTGCTTCGCGCGCTCGGCGGCATAGGCCTTGGACAGCAGGCCCTTCATCGGCACGGTCGCGAAATCCGGGTCCCCGAAATAGGCGTTGCGGTCGTCGAAGGCGAGCTTGATCGATTCCGCGACGATGTGGAGATAGGGCGCGGACCCCGGCTCCATCGACGCGATGCCCGCCGCCTCCGCAATGTTGAGCGCCATCAGCATGGCCGGGCCCTGGCTCCAGAAACCGCCCTTATAGACTTCATAGCCGAAGACGCTGGTCATCGTCGGGGTTTCGACCTTGCCCTTATAGGCGGCGAGGTCTTCATAGCGCATCAGTCCGCCGTCGCGCTCCATCGCCGCGCCGATCCGCCGGGCGACGTCCCCCTTGTAGAAGGCGTCGCGCCCGGCCTGGATCGCAGCCTTGCGGTCCTTCGTCTTCTTATAGGCTGCCCGGTCCGCTTCCGCGATGATGCGAATGGTCTTCGCCAGATTGGGCTGGCGGAAGATTTCGCCCACTTTCGGCAATGCCCCACCCGGATAATAGGTGTCATAGGCGTCCTTCCACTTGGACGTCGCCTTCTTCTGGCTGGCGAAGACTTCGGCCAGGAAGTTATACATGACGAAACCGTCGGCCAGTTCGATGGCGGGTTGCAGCACCTGATCGAGCGTCATCGTGCCGTTTAGCTGCAAGGCCAGGGCCATGGCGTCGACCATGGCGGGGACGGTGCCGCCATTGGGACCGTTGCCGGGAATGACGCCCGCCCTGGCGAACCTGTCCGGCGTGGCGAGCATGGGCGCGACGCCCTGCCCGTTCACCAGCGAGACCTTCTTTGCCTTCGCGTCGTAGATGATGGTCGGTGCTTCGCCGCCGAAGCCGAAATGCGAAATCTCCGTCACGGCGGCCGCGAACACCGCCGCGACGCCCGCGTCCGTCGCATTGCCGCCCGCCATCAATATGCGCGTCCCCGCCGCCACCGCATAATGACGCCCGGCGGCGACGATGCCGAAATTGCCGACGATCTCCGGCCGCAGCGTTTCGCCGGCGCTCACCAGCCGGGTCGGCTCCAGCGGCGCCCTGGCGGCGGGCGCCGCGTCCTGCGCGGAGGCTCCCGCCTGGGCCAGGGCGACGCCCCCCACAGCCAATGCCGCGAAGTCGCGACGGCTCAATCCCTGCCCTGCAGTATCGGTCATGAACGAAGATCCCCTGTAATCGGCATAGTCAGCGCTACCCGAGGGAAAGCAGGCATCTGCCTTGCCGGTCCTTTCCCTGTAACGAGAATGATCCTGCTTTCCACTATGCTTCAGGAAATTTCATGGAATTTTAAAAATATTCATCCGGCCATGGCGGAAATCATGTTCTGATCAGTTCTACTCTCCCGAACGGATGCGATAGTGGGCGTTTCGTCCGTCAATGCATGCTGCCGGCGTGGGGCCGGAAACAACATGGTCCACAGGGGATGATGCCGGAACTCCAGCTATCGGGGGATCCGCGAATGCACAGTCTGGGCCAATTCCCAATATATAAGAACAACCGCCTGTCGTGCACGGGATTCATCGGCGCGCACCTGCCCGATAGCTGAACCGCGCAAAGCCCGTCCGCCGAAGGGATCGGCGGACGGGCTTCATCACAGGGGAACAGCAAGATGAGGGTGAGAAGGAACAGCATTTCGACGCTGGCGGGAGCCAGCCTTTGGGCGTTGACGGCAGGGGCGCTTCACGCGCAGACGGCAGCCGACACCGCTCCGCAGGACAGCGGAGCAGACGCCGAGATCGTCGTCATCGGCACCCAGATCAGGGGCGCGAACACGACCGGCGCGCTGCCCGTCAGCGTGGTGGGCGAACAGCAGATCGAAGCGGTGGCCGCAGTGTCCGGCGCCGATCTTTTCCGGTCCATCCCGCAATTGGGCGGCGTGACCTTCAACGAACAGGTGCTGGGCGGCGGCAATGCGAACGCGGCGCGCGGCGACGTTTCCACCGTATCGTTGCGCGGCCTGGGCCAAGGCAACACGCTGCTGCTGATCAACGGCCGCCGCACCGTGCTGCACCCCACGTCACAGGCCATCACCGGCGTCATCGATTCCGGCGTCCCGACTTTCGGCTATAACGCCAACACCATTCCCGTCGGCAACATAGCGCGCGTCGAAGTGCTGCGCGACGGCGCGGCGGCTCTCTACGGTTCGGATGCTGTTGCCGGCGTCGTCAACAATGTCCTCAATTCCGATTTCAACGGCGCCAAGTTCGACGCGCAATATGGCGGAGCCGAAGGTACCAATCTTCGCGAGTTCACCGTCAATGGCCTGATCGGCAAGGATTTCAGCGAGGGACGCGGCAACATCACCCTGTTCGCCGGCTATGCGCAGAAGTCGAAGCTTTATCTCAGCGATCAGGATTATACCGCCAATGTCGACCGGCGCGGCTATGTCGCGGGCACCAGCTTCGCCGGCGTCTCCGCGTTCAACGGCACCAGCACCAGCACGCCCTGGGGCACGTTCCGCGCACTCAGCCCCGCCGCCAACGGCACCTTCCTCAACCGGACGATCACCAGCAACGGCGTCGCCTTCACCAACAGTTCCAGCCAGTTCCACATCCAACCGAGCACCAACAGCGGATGCCGCATCCCGTCGGGCACCACCGGCACATGCTATGATGACGGCAACGGCGCGACGGAAATGGCGAACGTCGATTCCAACCTGCGCTTCAATTCGCCCGCGACGTTCGACGACCTCACCACCCAGCCTTCGGTCAAGCGCATCAACCTGTTCGCCAACGGGCATTTCGACCTGACCGACAACCTGACCCTCTATGGCGAAGCGGGCTTCTATCGCGGCAAGACGGAAGCGATCATCGGCGCGCCGGGTTCGCTGGCGAACATCCCGATCACCGTCGCCGCCAACGCCTATTGGAATCCGCTTGGGCCCATCGGTTCCCCCAACCGCCTGCCCGGGCTCAGCACCGCCGTCGTTCCGGCGACGGGCCTGCCCGTCCAGATCACGTCCCTAAGCTATGTCGACGTCGGGTCGCGCAGCGTGGAGGTGACCAATTATCAATATCGCTTCCTGGGTGGCCTGAAGGGCAATATCGGCAATTGGGACTGGGATACGGCCGGCCTCTATACATGGGCCACCGCCGCGGATACGCAGGAGAACTTCTCCAACACTTTGCTGCAGGCCGCGATCAACCGCACGACGCCCGACGCCTACAACCCCTTCAACGGCGGTTGCGTCGACGCGCCGTCCATCGGCGACTGCACGCCCAACAGCGACGCGACCATCGACAGCTTCCGCATCAAGGCGACGCGCAAGACACGCACGTCGCTGGCCCTGTGGGACTTCAAGATCTCCAACGCCCATCTGCTGGGCCTGTGGGCGGACAACAGCATCGGCATCGCGGCAGGCGTCGAATATCGCCGCGAAACCTACCATGACAATCGTTCCCCCTATCAGGGCGGCATTCGCGGGGTCGACACCACCTATACCGATGCCGTCACCGGCATCTTCTACGGTTCCGACCTGGGCGGGGCCAGTCCCAGCCCCGACGTGCGCGGCAAGCGCAACGTGAAGTCCGCCTATGCGGAACTCGCCATCCCTATCTTCAGTCCGGAAATGGAGGTTCCCTTCTTCCGCAGCCTCGATTTCCAGATCGCCGGACGTTATGAAGACTATAGCGACGTCGGATCGGTCGCGAAGCCGAAGATCGCGGGAAGCTGGGAACTGCTTCAGGGCATGCGGTTGCGCGGTTCCTGGTCGCAGGGCTTCCGCGCCCCGAACCTTGAGGTGATCAATACCTCCACGCTGGACCGCGTGAACACCGGCATCGACTATGTGCTCTGCGAAGCGGACCTGCGCGCCGGGCGGATTGCCAACTTCTCCCAGTGCAACCGCAGCATCTCCGTCCTGCGGCGCAGCGGCGGCAATCCCAATCTGAAGCCGGAGGAATCGGAAAGCTGGAGCTTTGGCGCGGTCATTTCCCCGCCGCTGGGCGACGGCTGGGGCAAGGTGACGTTCACCGTCGACCGCTGGCGCATCAAGCAGAAGAATGTGGTCGGCCTGCTCGACTATCAGAACGGCCTCAACCTCGATTATCTGCGGCGCGTGCAGGGCAGCAGCAATCCCAATGTCGTGCGCCGCGATCCCACGGCGGACGACGTGGCGCTGGTGGCGGGCACCGGGCTCGCCCCGGTGGGCGAGCTTCTCTATGTGGTCGCCAATTTCGAGAACCTGCTGCCGGTGACGGTGCAGGGCATCGACTTCAACCTCGACTATCTGCTGCCGACCGCATCGATCGGCACCTTCTCCCTCAACGTCAACGCATCGCGCCTGATCAGCTATTATGTCGATGCTCCGGCAGGGGTGACGGCGGTGATCGACGGGCGCTCCGCGGGCCTGGTCAATGCGGGCGTGCCGATCCAGGGCGGGGGCGACGTGGTGGGCCGCGACGGCCAGCCGCGCTGGCGGATCGCGGCGACGCTCGACTGGACGCTGGGGCCGGTCAAGATCGGCGCCTATACGCAGTTCATCGACAGCGTATATGAGAATGCGGTACGCGATGGCTCGACCAATCCCTGGATCGTGAAGGGACAGACGACCGTCAATCTCTATGCCCAATATACGTTCAAAAATGGCGGGCCGCTCAACGACACGAGCATCCAGATCGGCGCGCGCAACATCTTCGACAAGGACCCGCCATTGGCGTCGGGCGGCTATCTGTCGAACCTCTACCAGCCGCAGGCGCGCTACTGGTACACCAGCATCAAGAAATCCTTCTGATGCGGCGGGATGCGGCGCCATGCTCCCGGCGCCGCATCCCCTTTTCCCTTGCCCCCAGGATCGAAGGTTGACCCATGTCCGCTCCCGATAAGCCCCGGCGCCCGGAAGCGCTCGACCGTCGAGAATTGCTGGCCGCCGGGCTTGCGGGACTGGCGCTCACGGGCCTTCCATCCGCCGCCCGCGCGCAATCGGGCGCCCGTGCCCCCGATGCGCCCCGCTCCGGCGGAACGAGCGTCGCGGCGCACCGTGTCGAAGTGCCGATGCCGCATGGCGGCGTCACCGCCGGTCATCCGCTGGCCGCCATGGCGGGAACCCGCATGCTGATGCAGGGCGGCAGCGCGGCCGACGCGGTGGTGGCCACCATGGCGGTGATGAATGTCGTCGAACCCTGGGCATCGAGCGCGGGCGGCAACGGCTTCGCCACCTGCCTCGACCGCAAGGCGGGCAAGGTCCACTCGCTCGCCTTCACCGGCGGCGCGCCGCGCCTGCTCGACCCGCAGGTCGATCCCAAGGCGCTGGACCATGGCCCGAAGGCGTTGACGGTGCCCGGGGCCTTTGGCGGCTGGATCGCGCTTGCCCGGCGATTCGGCAGGTTGCCGCTCGCCACATTGCTGGAGCCGGCGATCGGCTATGCCCGCGACGGCCACCCGCTCGACCCGTCCATCGCCCTGTTCATCGGCCGGGCGCAAAAGACGCTGAGCCTCTATCCGACCAGCGCCGCCCTGTTCCTGCCGGATGGACAGCCGCCTGCGGCCCGCTCGATCTTCCGCAATCCCAATCTCGCCCGCACGCTGCAAGCGCTGGCCGATGCCGAGACGAAGGCGCTGAAGGGCGGCGCGGACCGGGATCGTGCCCTGCAAGCCGCCTATGACTATTTCTACTCAGGCCCCATCGCGCAGGAATTTGCGCGCTTTTCGACCGAAACCGGCGGCTGGCTGCGCCTCGACGATCTCAAGGCCTATCAACCGCGCTGGAGCGATCCGGTCAGCACCCATTATCGCGGGCTGGACGTCTATAGCAGTCCGCTGACCTCCCGCACCGGGCTGGAACTGTGCGAGCAGCTCAATCTGGTCGAGGGTTTCGACCTGGCCGCCCTGCCCGCCGAGGGGCCGCAGCTCATTCATCTGCTGATCGAGGCGATCAAGGTCGCCAAGGCGGATGTCTATCGCTACGCCGCCGATCCCCGCTTCGCCCAGACGCCGGTCGAGGGCCTGCTCTCCAAGCGTTTCGCGGCGGAACGGCGCAGGCTGATCGATCCGGCCCGGGCGGGCCTCTATCCGGAGGGCGGCAATGCCGCCGCCTTCGACCGGGCGGCGCTGGAACAGGCGCGGCCCCGCTTCGCGGCGCGGGGCGACGACCGCACGCGAGGGGGCGACACGACCAGCCTGTCCGCCGTCGACGCGGACGGCAACGCCATCGCCGTCACGACCACCATTGGCGGCGGCTTCGGCACTTTTCTGGTGATGGGCGATACGGGCATCCTCTTCAACAACGGGTTGAGGCTGGGGTCCACCGCACCCTATGACGGGCACCCGAACAAGGTCGCGCCCGGCAGGATCGCGCTTCTGGGCAACGGCCCCACCATCGTTCTGGACAAGGGCCGGCTGCACCTGGTGTTCGGATCGCCCGGCGGCGAAACGATCGGCCAGACACAATTCCAGTTCCTGGTGAACATGGTCGATCGCGGCATGCCGATCCAGGCAGCCATAGAGGCGCCGCGCTTCGCGCTCGATGCCGATCCGAATTTCTACAGGCCCGGCGCTGCCATTACCGTGCAGGCGGAGGGCCGCTTTGCCGATCCGGTGCTGCAAGGGCTGACGGCCATGGGCCACCGGATCGAGAAGGTCGGCCCCTATGCGATCGGCAGCGTCCAGGGCATAGCAGTCGATCCATCGGGCGCGCGCATGGGCGGGGCGGACCCCCGCCGCATGGGCTATGCGGTCGGTTATTGAGGCGACCCGCGAGGCGCTTACCGCTTCCTGAGGGCATCGGGCTTGTGCGCAGCCCGCTTGCCCTCGTCCGTTTCCACGATGAATTCGGGATTGCCCGGCGTGGCGGCCACCTTGTGGCCCTTGATCCGCGTGGTTTCGGTGACCTTCTTCACCACCTTGCCATGGGCCTGTCCGCCATGGCTTTTCCATGTCACGGGATCGCCTTTCCTGAAGGTGCCCGCCATCATGCGCCTCCCGGATCGACGGAGAAGGCGATCTTGCGCCGATCCATTTCCTCGACCACGGCCTGAAGGAAGGGGGACAGATTCTCCGTCTCCTTGTCCGAGGCCGTTTCCCAGCTGTCGATCAGTTCCTCATCGGTCATGTTCCCGACCTCGGCCCTATGATCGCTTTGCGCATCCGCAGCCATGACGATCCTCCGCTCTACGGCCTGGGTCAGTTGCCGTCGTCCATGATCGCTTCGCCGCCTTCCTCCTCCTCCAGGAGAACCGCTGCGGAACCCGAGGCCGAAAGCCGGACCTGATTCCCTTCCACCGCGGCGACCAGCCCGCCGGCAATGAAATGATGATGGTCCCCATGCGATCCGCTGTCGGCCTTGACCATCTTGATCCGGTCGCCTTCCACCTTGTCGACCGTGCCGATGTGCACGCCGTCGGCGCCGATGATGTCCATATGTTCCTTGATTGCGTTCAGCTCTGCCATGTCCGTCTCCTTCTTCCGCCCTGAACGCATGGAGCCGCGCGAGAGATGCGCCGGGCGCCGCCGACTGGCGCGCCGGAGCCACGACTTCACGCAAAACCGCCCCTCTGCCCAGATGGGCCGGCACCGGGCCGCATGCCTTCGGCACGGCCGATCGACGACGAAAGTATCGTCCCGGTCCCGATGCGGACATTGCGACGAATCTCCGGAAAGCTTACGGTTTCAGGCAAGGCCGTCTGCCCGGCCGTCGGCGGTTCAAGGTCGACGCGGCCGGAAAGTCATACTCCGGAGGTATCATCATGTTGGACATGCGCCTTCTGCGCTACTTCGTGGCCGTGGCGGACGAGGGCAATTTCAACCGCGCGGCGGAACGGCTGCACATCGCGCAGCCGCCGCTGTCGCGCGCGATCCAGCAGCTGGAGGCGCATGTCGGCGCGCCTCTGCTGGACCGCGCCAGCCGTCCGCTGCGGCTGACCGGCGTGGGGCGCCTGCTGCATGCGCAGGCGGTGCAGGTGCTGAGCCGCATGGAAGATGTGGAGGCGATGGTGAAGGCGGCGGCGACCAGCCGGCGGCGGCGGCTGGTGATCGGCTTCGTCGCCTCGACCATCTATGCGCGGCTGCCCGAATTGATCCGCGCGTTCCGCAAGGTCGCCGACAATGTCGAACTGGTCATGGTGGAAAGCACCACGCTGGACCAGATCGCCGCGCTGAAGGAAGGGCGGATCGATGTCGGGTTCGGCCGCATCCGGTTCGAGGATCCGGGCGTGCGCCGCATCATCCTGCGCGATGAAAAGCTGGTCGCCGCCTTTCCGATCGACCATCCCCTGGCAAGCGGCGAAGGGCCGATTTCGCTGCGCGAACTGGCGGACGAACCGCAGATCGTCTATCCCCGCGCGCCGCGCCCCAGCTATGCCGATCAAGTGATTTCCCTGTTCCGCGACCAGGCGATTGAGCCGCGCATCGTCCATGAAGCGCGCGAGCTTCAGATCGCCATCGGCCTCGTCGCGGCGGAGGAAGGCATGGCGATCGTCCCCGAATCGGTCCGGCGGGCGCGCAGCCACGACGTCGCCTTTCGCGAACTGGCCGAACCCGCCACGTCCCCCATCATCTTGAGCCATCGTCCCGGCGACCGCTCCCCCGAACTCGCGCTGATGACATCAGTCGTCGCCCGCAAATATGCGGAGTGGGGCTATGACGTGCCCGCCGCGCTGAGCGAGGAATCCTGAGCGGGCTGCGCGAAGCGGCGGTTCCGCCAGTCCACCCCTGCCATTTTTCACGGAGATATGGCGTGCGCCTTCCGCCTCGCTTATGCGGGTAGGAAATCGAAGCGAGGAAGAGAGTTACCCATGGCCCTGGTGAAAAAGGCTGCGCTCGGCAAGGCTGGCCGTGGCAGATCGGTCGCATCCTCTCCTGACGACCGGCCGGCAATGGACAAGTCCGTGGCCCCCATCGGGTCCAGCCCGCCCAAACGGCTCCCTGCACGGCCGGGACGCAGGCGCAAGCCCCTGACCGCGGTCGAGCGGCTCGACCAGGCGACGCAGGAACTGGCCAGCGGGTTGGGGGAATCGGCGTCCGCCGCGGCCGAACTCCAGCGCAATGTCGAGCAGATGGCGAGCGGCGCGGAGGAGGCGGCCAGCGCCGCGCAGGAGTCGCTCGGCCTCGTCGGCCATCTGCGCGCCAATTTTCGGGAAGCGAGCATCCGCGCCGCCGCATCGCGCAGCCAGACCGAAAGGCTGGAGGCGTCGTTCAAGGAAATCTCCGAACAGATCGATGCTTCCGTCGCGGCGATAGAGTTGAACGCCCGCCGCCAGCTTGGCTCGGTCACGGTGATAGAGCAGTTGGAACTGGCCGCCGCCCGCATCGGCGCGGTGGGCGACGCCATGGGCGACCTGGCCGAACAGACCGGCATGCTGGCGCTGAACGCGTCGATCGAGGCGACCCGCGCCGGGGACAGCGGCAGGGGCTTCGGCATCGTTGCCGACGAGGTTCGCGAACTGGCCGAAGCGTCGGAGGCCAGCGCGACCGACATCCGCGCGATTGCGACGGGCATCGTCGCGGAGGTCCGCGCGATTGCGGCGCGGGTCCGCGCGGCCAGCGAACGCGCCAGCGGGGAGGCGCGGAGCGGCAGCCATGTCAGCACAGCCCTGGAAGAAGCGCGGGACGCCCTCGCCACCGTTCTGGGCGGCGCGCAGGAGATCGCCGCCGCCGCCCTCCAGGCCGAGGTCGCCGCCACGGAATCGGAACGCGGGGCCGAGCAGGTCGCTAGCGCTGCGGAGGAACAGTCCGCCGCGGCGGCCGAGGCGCAGCAGGCGATAGAGCAGCAGGCCGCCTCGCTGGAGCAGAGCCAGCAGACGGCGGAAGCGCTGGCGGCGCTGAGCGGCGCGCTGGGGACGGAACGGGCCGGTTCGCAGGAGGTCGAGCAGATCGCCGTGGCCGCCGAACAATTATCCGCCACGGTGCAGGAGCTGTCGGGCGCATCCAGCCAGATCCAGATCGCCATCGAGCAGATTGCGCGCGGCGCACAGCTTCAAAGCGCCGCCACATTGCAGGCCAGCGCCGCCATGGGGCAGATCGAAACCAGCGCCACCATTGCAAAGGACAGGGCGGCCGGCGCGGTCGAAAGCCTGGACGGGCTGGTCGCGACGGTCGGGGAAGGAAGCGCGAAACTGACCGGCCTGATCGACGGCGTGGGCGCCGCCGTCGAAGACACGCGCGCCGTGCTGGACCTGCTCGGCAGGCTGAACGAAACGGCGCGGCGGGCGGAGAAGGTGGCCGACACGCTGGCGCTCGGCGCGCTCCAGACCAACATGCTGGGGGTGAGCGGCGCGGTGGAGGCGACCCGGTCCGGCGAAGCGGGCGAAGGCTTCACGACCGTCACGGCCGACATTCGGAAACTGGCGCGCAGCCTGGCCGCCAATGCCGAAGAAGGCAAGGATGTCGTGCGCGCCATCCAGGAAGGCATTCAGATCGCGCAGCGCACGCTCGACCAGATCGCCGCGGCGGGGGAGACGGAAACGACGCGCAACGAAGCGCTGCTTGCCCGCTTCGCCGGCATGGCTGCGGAGCTGAACGCGACCCGCGCCGACAATGGCGTGATCCTCGATGGCGCGGAGGCGATACAGCACGCCGCGCGAGAGGTGCGAAGCGGCTGCGAGCAGATCGCCAAGGCGGCCGAACTGGCGGCCGAAGCAGCGCGGGAGGCGGGCGCTGCCGCTCACCAGCAGGCGCAGAGCGCGGAAATGCTGGCTGCGGCCATTGAAGACATCGCCTCTCTCGCCGCCTCGCTCAACAGCGGAGAGTCCGGCGCATGACGGCGGGCGACCGGCTCGTCTTCCGTGCCGGTGACAGGCGCTATGCCGTGGCGGCGGGCCGCGTGCGCGAACTCGCCCGATTGCCGCGGCTGACGCCGGTTCCACTGGCGCCGCCGGGTCTGCTGGGGCTGGGCAATGTGCGGGGAGAGACGATCGCGGTGCTTTCCCCGGCCGCGATGACCGGCGGCGAAGCGCTGGGCGCGGCGCGCCATTTGCTGGTGCTGGGGGGCAGCGATCCCATCGCCCTGGCCATCGATGCGGTGGAAAGGTCCGACGGGGACGAGGCGGGCAGGATCGAGGATTTCCCCCTCGACCAATGGATCGCACAGGCCTTTCCCCTGCGCGCGAGTGCGCGACGCGCCACCGCAGGCGGCGCCATGGCACGACCTGTCCGGCACGCCATGCGGGACGACCGGCTGGCGCTGCTGCGCGTGGCGATAGGCGATCAGAGCTTCGCCCTGCCCCTGGAGGAGGTTGCGCAAGTGCTGCGCATGCCGCGCGACGTGGCGCTGCTCCCCGGCGCGGATGCAGCCGTGGTGGGGACGATCCGCTGGCGCGACCGGTCGCTGGGCGTGCTGTCGCTCGCGGCGCTGCTGGGCCTTGCCGGCGATGAGGGGGCGGAGACGGACCGTGCCCGGCGCCGCATCGTCGTGGTGACGCTCGGCGGGCAGGATCTGGGACTGCTGGTCGATCATGTCGAAGGACTTTTGCGCGTGTCGCCCGGGCGGATCGACAGCCTGCCCACCGCCCTGTTGCGGACGGAGGGCGAGGCGCGGATCAGCGCCATTTGCCGTCCGGAGGGCGGCGGCCGGCTGGTGTCGATCCTGGCGGTCGACGAACTGCTGCGTGATCCCGCCGCGCGCCTGCCGGTGACGAAGGATCAGCGAACCGGCAAAGCCGCGCCTGCATCCTCGCCCTCCAGCCAGCGGATGTCCCTGCTGCTCGTCCGCATCGGTCCCCATGACCTTGCCCTGCCGGTCGGGGCCATCGACAAGGTGATGGGGCCGCCGGAGCGGCTGACCACGCTGCCCGGGGCGCCGCCGTGGCTGGCGGGCCTGGCGGCGGCTGGCGGCGAACCGCTCGCGGCGGTCGATCAAGTCATGCGTCTGACGGGTTCCCCGGCCAGCGGAGCGCGGCGACGGCTGATCGTGCTCCGCACCGACGGCCGGCGCGTCGGCTTTCTGGTCGACGAAGCGCGCACCGTCCTTGCCGTCGAACGCAGCATGCTCGTTCCCGCACCCCTTCCCGATGCGCTGGCCGATGGGATTTTCGGAGAGGTGCTGCACGCTTCGGACGGTGGCGGCAGAACGCTGCTCGTCGTCCAGCCGGCAGCGTTGCTTTCTTCAGCCGAGCAAGCCCTTATGGCCGAAATCGCCCGCCGCCAGCCGACGCCAGCGCCATGATCCGACTGCTGATCGTCGACGACAGCCCATTGATGCGGCAGCTTCTGACCGAAATCTTCGCAGAAGCCGGGGATTTCGAGACAGGCACGGCCCGCAACGCCGACGAAGCCCTGACACAGCTCAGCGCGTTCCAGCCCGATGTCGTGACGCTGGACATTCACATGCCCGGAATGGACGGGCTCGCCTGCCTGGACCGCATCATGGTCGAGCGGCCCACACCGGTCGTCATGCTGTCCTCCCTCACCGAAGCCGGGGCGGACGAGACGCTGGAAGCGCTGGCGCTGGGCGCGGTCGATTTCATTCCCAAGCCGCGGGGACCGCTGTCGATCGAGATCGAAGGAATCGCGGCCACGCTTGTCGCCAAGGTCCGCGAGGCCGCCAGCGCCCGCATCCCGCGCAGCGCCCGGCTGACCGAGCGGGTCCGGCGGCGCGCCGCCGCCACGCGCCTTGCGGGCGGCTCCGCTGCTCCCGTCCGCCCGTCCATGCCCAGACGGGCCGCGACAGCCATTCCACCCCGCAAGCGGCCCGCCCGCCTTCCTTCGCACGGGAAAGCCGAGGCGCTTTCAGGGATAGAGGCGGTGCTGGTGGGCGTCTCCACCGGTGGGCCGTCGGCGCTGGACGCGCTGCTCGGTCCGCTGCCTGCCGACTTCCCCTGGCCCATCGTCATCGCCCAGCACATGCCGTCCAGCTTCACCGGGCCGCTGGCCCGCCGCCTCGACCGGGGATGCGCCATCGCGGTGGAGGAGGTGCGGCAGCCCCGCCCCCTTCGCCCCGGCACCGCCTATATCGGGCGGGGAGACGCGGACCTGATCTTCTCCCGCCGGGATGGCGTGCCCCAGATACTGGCCGCCCCGATGCGGGCGGATCGGCTATGGCATCCCAGCGCGGACCGGCTGGTCGAAAGCGCGCGGGCGCTGTTCCCGCCACGGGCGCTGGTCGCCGTGCTGATGACAGGCATGGGGCATGACGGGGCGGAGGCGATGGCCGCCCTCCACCGGGACGGCGGCCATGTGCTGGCGCAGGACGAGGCAAGCTCGGTCGTCTGGGGCATGCCCGGCGCGCTCGTTGCGGCGGGCGGCGCCGATCTGGTCCTGCCGCTGGAAGAACTGGCGGCGCAGCTCCTCGCCTGGGCGCAGGGATGACGCAGGTGCCCGAAACGCTGCTTGCGGGATCGTCGCTGACGCGGCTGACGGCGCTGCTCTACCGCCTGACCGGCATGAAGTTCGACGAGAAGAAGCGCTTCTACCTCGAACGCCGGGTCGCGCACCGCATGGACCGGACCGCGACAACCGACATCGCCCGCTACCTCCTGCTGCTGGAGCGCGATGCGCACGAGCGGCAGATGCTGATCAACGCCGTCACCATCAACGAGACCTATTTCTTCCGGGAGGAGCATCAGCTCACCGCGCTGGCGGACGAGATCCTGCCCAGGATCGCCGCGGAAAAGCGGCCCGGCGACCTGATCCGCATCTGGTCCCTTCCCTGCTCGACCGGGGAGGAAGCCTATTCGATCGCGCTCTGGCTGCTGGAGCGATGGCCGCTGGTCGACGCCTATCATGTCGAAATCGTCGGGTCGGACATCGACACCCACGCGCTCGATGCCGCGCGGGACGGCCAATATGGGGCGCGCGCCCTCGCCCGGCTGCCGGCGGACATGCTCGCGGCCTATTTCGAACGCGAGCATCAGCACCGCCGACGGATCGTCCAGGACCTGCGCGAATCCGTGCTCTTCACCCAGGCGAACCTGAACGATGCGGCTTCGGTGGCGAACCAGGGCCGCTTCGACATCGTGCTTTGCCGCAACCTGCTCATTTATTTCGACGACGAATCGCGCATCGCCGCCGCCCGGCATCTGCACGAGGCGCTTCTTCCCGGCGGCTATCTCCTGCTCGGCCATAGCGAATCCATGGCCCGGATCGACGAGCGCTTCGATCTGGTTCGCTTGCGCCAGGCAATCGTCTATCGTCGGCGCTGATGGACGAGCTGCTTCAACAATTCCTGCTCGAAGGACGCGATCTGGTGGCGGATGCGCATGCCGCCTTGGTGGCGCTCGGCCGCGACGCACGGGATCGCCCGGCGCTCGACCGGCTGTTCCGCGCCACCCATACGCTCAAGGGGTCGGTCGCCCTGTTCGACATGGCGCCGGCGGAACGGCTGCTCCACGTCGCAGAGGCCCGACTCGAAGGTGCGAGGAAAGGCGACGGGGCGTTGGACGAAGCCATGCTCGACCTGTTGATGCAGGCGATCGACCAGACCGACCGCTGGATCGACGCCATGGAGGGCGCCGCTTCCCTGGACGCCGACGCCGCCGGCCTTTCGGACCGCCTGATCGCCCTGATCGCAGGGGACGGGGAAACCGGTGAAGCTGACCTCCCCCTGCCTGTCTCACCCCGGGTCGCGGCTGATCAGGACTGGATCGCCGCCCTGCGCAGCCGCGCCGAACTGGCCATGGTCGACCCCGGCCGGGCGAGAACGGCCTTCCGCTATACCCCCGATCCCGACTGCTTCTTCCGGGGCGAGGACCCGCTGTCCATGGTCGAGAATGTGCCGCAATTGCTGGGCATCGCCATATTGCCCGCCGGCGATGCCTGGCCGGACCTCGCCGCCTGCGAGCCGTTCCGCTGCATGGCCGCCATAGAGGGGTTGAGCGCCGCCGACGAAGCGCAGGTGCGCGCCGCGTTCCGGCTGGCGCCCGATCAGATTGCGGTCGCGCCGTTCAATCCGTCTCCAGCGGCAAGCGATTCTGCCCCCTATGCCACCGAACTTGCGGCCACGCTCAGGGTCGAGGCGGTCCGGCTCGACCGGCTGGCCGACCAGAGCGGCGAACTTGCCGTCGCGATCCGTGCGCTGCAACCGATAGCGGCCCGCCTGCGCGCCATCGATCCGCTGCTCGCCGCCGAACTCCGTGCCGCGGAGGACGAGATCGCCCGCGTCGCCGGACAGCTCCAGCGCTCGGTCGCGCAGGTGAGGCTTGTGTCGCTCGAACCCGTGCTGCGCCGCCTGCCGCGGCTGGCGCGGGAGGCCGCGGCCATGGTGGACAAGGCGATCCGCTTCACCATCGAGGGGGAGACGGCGCAGGTCGACAAGCAACTGGCCGACCAGTTGTTCGAACCCCTGCTCCATCTGGTGCGCAACGCCGTCGACCACGGGCTGGAGCCGGCCGGGCAGAGGGTGGCCAGCGGGAAACCCGCCGAAGGGCGGATCGGGCTTGCCGTCCGGCAGGATGGCGGCCATATCTCCATCGTCCTGACCGATGACGGGCGCGGGATCGATCCGCAGGCGATGCGGGCGGCAGCCGTCGCCAAGGGCCTGATGAGCGGCGAGGCGGCGGCCGCGCTCAGCGACGCGGAAGCCTTGCATATCGTCTTCCTCCCCGGTTTTTCCACCGCCGAAAGCGCGACCATGCTGTCGGGCCGGGGTGTCGGCATGGACGCCGTGCGGGTGGCCGTCGAACGGCTGGCGGGGACCATCGCGATCCAGAGCGATGTCGGCCGGGGCACGCGCATCACCCTGCGCCTGCCGGCCAATGCGATCACGACTCCGCTTCTGGTCGTCGCGGCGGGGGACCGTCAGCTCGGCGTCAGGCTGGACCAGATCGTTGAAACCGCGCGGATCGACGCCAGCGCGGTCCAGCCGGTCGGTCAGGCGCATGCCTGCATATTGCGGGACAGGACCGTGCCCGTGCTGGACCTGGCGGCGCTGCTGGGGCTGGAACCCACGAGCGGCGCGCTTGCCCGGCTGGTGGTGACCGATGCCGGACCCTGCCGCACCGCGCTGCGCGTGGCTGCCTTCGGGGAGCGGTTCGACGCCGTCGTGCGCGAAAGCACGGGATTGCTGGCCGCCATGCCCGCCGTGGCGGGTACGGCGATGATGTCCGACGGCAGCGTGCTGCTGGTGCTGGACCTGCCGGAGCTGGTGGCATGAGCGTGGTCGTGGAGGAGGACCGGATCATCCTCTCTGGCGCTGCGACGGTGGAGGACGCCGAACCGCTGCTGGCCGCGCTGCTGGAGCATCCCCATCACAGGATCGACATCGCCGGGCTGGCGCGGGCGCATCTTGCCGTGGTGCAGTTGGTCCTCGCCGCCGGCCGGCCCGTCATCGGCCCGCCCGAAAGCCCGTTCCTGCGGGAAATCGCCTTTGCATCGCCAATGCGGATCAAGGTGTAACAATTTCATATCTGCGATTGCGGTTCCTTCCTATAGAAGAAGCTGAAGGCCCGACCGGGTCGAGATTGAGTGGAGTCATGAATGCCCGTTACCGTGTTGATCGTGGACGACAGCAAACTCGCGCGGATCGTCGCGGGAAAGGCATTGGCGGAACTTCAGCCCGACTGGCAGAAAATCGAGGCCGGCAGCGGGGCGCAGGCGCTGGAACTGCTGGGCAAGGAGCGGATCGAAGTCGCTCTCATCGATTTCAACATGACCGAACAGGATGGGCTGGAACTTGCAGGTGAGATACGCGCTTTGAGGCCGGACATGCCGATCGCGATCATCACCGCCAACATCCAGGACGAGATCATCGCGCAGGCGCGGGCGATCGGCGCCGCCTTCATCGCCAAGCCCGTCACCAGCGAGGGCCTTGCCGGCTTCCTGACCGGCGCTGCGCTCAAGCTGAGGTCCAGCCAGGAATGATAACGGGCCACGTCGCGCTGAGCGAACTCGAACAGGACGCCCTGACCGAGATCGTGAATATCGGCGTGAGCCGCGCCGCCTCTTCCTTGAGGAAGATGATCGGGGACCAGGTCGTCCTGTCCGTCCCTTCGGTGGAGGTCGTGAGCCAGCGCCGCGCCGCCCGCCTGATCAGCGAGCGCGAAGTGGTCGACCTGATCGCGGTGCGGCAGGATTTTTCGGGTCCCTTTTGCGGGCGGGCCTTGCTGATCTTCCCCGAAACGAACAGCCTGGAGCTGGTTCGGGCGGTGACGGGCGGCGCCCTTTCGGCCGAGGAAGCGGTCGAGATGGAGCAGGAGGCGCTGGCCGAGACGGGCAACATCATCCTCAACAGCTGCCTTGCGACCATGGCCAACATGCTCAAGCGGTCGCTGTCCATGACCATCCCCGAAGTGCTGCGGGGCAATGGCGCGACCCTGTTCGAAATCGACGAAACGACAGGGTCGGAAGGGCTGGTCCTCTTTCTCTACATCGACTTTGCGGTGCGCCAGCGCGACATTCGCGGCTATATCGCGATGCTGATGGACATTCCTTCGCTCGCCACGCTCAAGCAGTTGCTCGACGAGTTCATCTCGCGCATCGTGGGCGAGGATGGCTGACGAAGCGATCATCGGAAACGCGGATCAATTGCGCGCCGTGCTCGCGGCGGCGGGGGCCAGCGGCGCCTGGGACTGGGACATCGTCCGGGACCGGCTGACCGTCGATGCCCGTTTTGCCGAGCTGTACGGATTGGGCGCCGATGCCGCCGACCAGCCATTGCCGACCGCCGCCTTCTTCCGCGCCATCCATCCGGAGGATCGCGCCCGCATCCGCATCGCGGTCGCTGGCATGCTGGCGGGCTCCGAATTCTTCTCCAAGGAATTCCGCATCATCGCTCCGGACGGTGCGATATTATGGATGCACGGCCGGGGCCGGAGCCAGCTTGACGATCAGGACGAGCCGATACGTTTCACCGGGCTGCTGGTCGATGTGACCGACCGCAAGCGCACGGAGGAGCGGCTCCGCATCGCGCAGAGCGCCGGCGGGATCGGCACGTTCGAATATCGGGACGGCTTTGCGACAGTGTCGGTCTCCAGCGAATTCTGCCGGCTGCTCGGCCTCCACCCCGCCGACCGGCTGCCGGTCAGGACGATCAACGCGGTCGTGTGCGAGGACGAGGAGCCGTTGATACCCGAAGACGGTGCGGAACCTGCCAGCATCGACAGCGTGTTCCGCATCCGCCGCAGCGACGATGGCGCGGACCGATGGATCGCCCGCCGTGGCGAGGCGATTCGCGACAGCGAGGGTAGCGGTTACCGGCTGCTGGGCGTCATCTATGACGTGACCGATGCGAAGCTTCAGGAAACGCGGCTGCGCGAATTGAACGACACGCTGGAGCAGCGCGTCGCGCAGGAGATAGACGAACGCCTGCGGGCGGAGGATGCGCTCCGCCAGGCGCAGAAGATGGAGGCCGTCGGCCAGCTTACCGGTGGCATCGCGCATGATTTCAACAATCTGCTGACCATCATCACCGGCAGCGTCGACATGGCGCTGCGGCGGCTCGACAATTCGGCCGATCCCAGGGTGGGCCGGGCGCTGGACAATGCCATGCGCGGTGCGGAAAGGGCAGCGGCGCTGACCCAGCGCCTGCTTGCCTTCTCCCGCCGGCAGCCGCTCGACCCCCGTGCCGTGGAGGTGCCCCGCCTGCTGGCCGGCATGTCGGACCTGCTCACCCGCACCATCACCGAAGCGGTCGCCATCGCCATCGAGGCGCCGGACGACGTCTGGACCATAGAGGCCGATCCGCACCAGCTTGAAAATGCGATCCTCAACCTGGCCGTGAACGCCCGCGACGCCATGCCGCAGGGCGGATCGCTGACCATCGCCGCGGGCAACCGGCAGGTCGCCGCGCACCAGAGCGACGAAAGCCATGTCAGTCCCGGCGATTATGTGGCGATCACGGTAAGCGACAACGGCACCGGCATGGACGCGGACACCCTGACCAAGGTGTTCGATCCCTTCTTCACCACCAAGGAGGTCGGGAAGGGCACGGGCCTTGGCCTGTCCATGGTCTATGGCTTCGCCAAGCAATCCGGCGGCAGCGTGCTGATCGACTCGGCATTGGGGGAAGGCACGACCGTGACGCTGCTGCTGATGCGCAGCGTCCAGAGCGCGGAACCGCCCGCCGATGCGATGGACGAGCGCGAACCCTTCGGCAGCGCGTCGGAAACGATCCTGGTTGTCGAAGATGACGACGATGTTCGCGCCTATACGGTGGGAACGCTGCGCGAGCTGGGTTATCGGGTGGTGGAGGCGCATGACGGTGCCTCCGCCCTTGCCCTGCTGGACAAGCAGGACCAGCCGATCAAGCTGCTGATCACGGACGTCGTCATGCCCCGCATGTCGGGCAGCGAACTCGCCGCTGCGGCCCGCGCCCGGCAGCCCAGGCTGCGCATCCTCTACACATCGGGTTATCCCAGGGATGCGATCATGCGCGACGGACGGCTGGACAGCGGCGTCGAACTGCTGGCCAAGCCCTTCACCTTCCGCAGCCTGGCGGAACGGGTACGCGAGATCATCGACAAGGGCTAGGACGCGCTGCGTCGAACGCGGGCGCAGGTCATCGGTGGCGCCTCATTCCGCTGCGTTGAACGCCACCTGCTCGATCTCCCGCGCCGTGGCGTGCAGCAGTTCGATCACCTCGTCATGCCCGATCTTCCTCGCGCTCAGCGACTGCGATATGGATATGGCGGCGGGCACCATGCCGTCCGGCCTTCGGATCGGAACGGCCGCGCAGGTCAGGTCTTCGGCAATTTCTCCATCGTCGATCGCATATCCCTGCCGCGCCACCAGATCGAGCTCGCATGCCAGGGCGCCGGCATCGACGATGGTGCGCGGGGTAAGGGCGACGAAGGGGCCGTTGGCGAGATAGGCGTCCCGCTCGCCGCGGGGAAGATGGGCCAGCAGCACCTTGCCCATGCCGGAGCAATAGGCCTCCAACTGCATTCCCACCCGCGTGAACAGTCCTGCCGCCCCCTGGCCGATCTTCAGGCGATAGGTGACCATGTCATTTTCCAGCGTCCCCAGCTGCACGATCGTCCGCGCCTTCACGGCCAGCCGGTGCATGGCGGGCGCGGCGACGTTGACGATCAACTGCTTTTCGTCGAGCCGCTGCAAGAGCCGCAGCAGCCGCGCCCCGGCGACATGCCGTCCGCGCCCGACCGGCGTCAGATACCCTTCCTCGACCAGCGTCGTCACCTGCCGGTGGGCCGTCGCCACGGGCATGTCGATGGACCGCGCCAGCGCGGAAACGCTGTTCTGCCCGCCATCGGCCACAACCTCCTCCAGCATGGCCAGGGTCCGCTTGAGCGAACTGATTTGCGGCGTCCTGTTTCTCATGATGTGAGAAGATCACAGCTTGGCCCGGTGGCGTCAAGTACAAAGCTCCCTTATTCTCATGCGCTGTGAGGCGGGCCGTACCCGGCGCCGGCGACATGCGTTTCCTTTACGAAAAGGCTTGAAGGATATGGCCAAAACCAAGGTTGCGATCATCGGATCGGGAAATATCGGCACCGACCTGATGATAAAGATCATGCGTCTTTCGGAGACGCTGGAAATGGGTGCCTTCGTCGGCATCGATCCGGAATCGGACGGGCTGAAGCGCGCCGCCCGCATGGGCGTGCCCATCACGGCGGAGGGCATTGACGGCCTGATCGCGCTGGAGGGTTTCAAGGACATCGCCATCGTGTTCGACGCGACGTCGGCAGGCGCGCACAAGCGGCACAATGAACTGCTCCAGGCGCATGGCAAGCGGGTGGTCGACCTGACGCCCGCGGCCATCGGCCCCTACACCATTCCGCCCGTCAACGGCGAAACCAACCTGGACGCGTCGAACGTCAACATGGTGACCTGCGGCGGCCAGGCGACCATCCCCATCGTCCATGCCGTCAACCGCGTCGCGAAGGTGCATTATGGCGAGATCGTCGCCTCCATCGCCTCCAAGAGCGCAGGTCCCGGCACGCGCGCCAATATCGACGAATTCACCGAGACCACCAGCCAGGCGATCGTCGACGTCGGCGGGGCGAGCCGCGGCAAGGCCATCATCATCCTCAACCCCGCCGAGCCGCCGCTGATCATGCGCGACACCGTTTATTGCCTGTGCGACGACGCCAGCCAGGACGAGATCCGCGCCAGCATCGACCGCATGGTGGCCGAAGTGCAGACCTATGTGCCGGGATACCGGCTGAAGCAGGCGGTGCAGTTCGAACATATCGGATCGAACCGTCCCCTGCGCATTCCGGAGATGGACGGGGAATTCACGGGCCTCAAGGTCAGCGTCTTCCTGGAGGTCGAGGGAGCCGCCCATTACCTGCCCGCCTATGCCGGCAATCTCGACATCATGACCTCGGCCGCGTTGCGCACCGCCGAAAAGATCGCCGTCCGCATGCATGAAGGAGCCGTCGCATGACCTTCGATCCGACCCAGACCAAGCTCTACATCCAGGACGTCACGCTGCGCGACGGCATGCATGCCGTCCGTCACCAATATAGCATCGACCATGTGCAGAAGATCGCCCGGGCGCTGGACGACGCCAAGGTCGACGCCATCGAGGTCGCCCATGGCGACGGCCTTAGCGGGTCGTCCTTCAACTATGGTTTCGGCGCACATACCGACCATGACTGGATCGCCGCCGTGGCGGACGTGCTGGAACATAGCGTCCTGACGACGCTGCTGCTGCCCGGCATCGGCACGGTGCACGATCTGAAGCATGCCTATGATCTGGGCGTGCGGTCGGTGCGCATCGCCACCCATTGCACGGAGGCGGATGTTTCGAAGCAGCATATCGAGGCGGCGCGCAACCTGGGCATGGACGTGTCCGGCTTCCTGATGATGAGCCACATGACCGATCCGGATGCGCTGGCGCAGCAGGCCAAGCTGATGGAAGATTATGGCGCGCACTGCGTCTATGTCACCGACAGCGGCGGCGCACTCAACATGGAGCAATATGCGGCGCGGCTTCAGGCCTATGATCGCGTGCTGAAGCCCGAGACGCAGCGTGGCGTGCACGCCCACCATAATCTTTCGCTGGGCGTCGCCAATTCCATCGTCGCCGTGCAGAACGGCGCGGTCCGCGTCGACGCCAGCTTGGCCGGCATGGGAGCCGGCGCCGGCAATGCGCCGCTGGAGGTGTTCATTGCCGCAGCGGACCGCTATGGCTGGAACCATGGCTGCGATCTCTATGCGTTGATGGACGCCGCCGAAGAACTGGTCCGCCCCCTGCAGGACCGGCCGGTGCGCGTGGACCGCGAAACGCTGACCCTGGGTTATGCGGGCGTCTATTCCAGCTTCCTGCGCCATGCGGAAAAGGCGGCGCAGGACTATGGCCTCGACACGCGCAGCATCCTTGCGGAAGTGGGCCGTCGCAAGATGGTCGGCGGTCAGGAGGATATGATCGTCGACGTCGCGCTGGATCTCAGCGCGAAATAAGCGGCGGGGCGGCTCCGCCCCTTCGCCCGTAAGCAAGCCCCTGGCCTGACGGTTCTTCCGTCAGGCCAGGGGCGAGCCAGGCCTCACACCCGTTCCCAGATAGCCGCGATGCCCTGGCCGCCGCCTATGCACATGGTCGTCAGACCCAGGCGGCCGCCGGTGCGCTGCAGTTCATAGACCAGCTTGGTGGTGATGATCGCGCCCGTCGCCCCCACCGGATGGCCCAGCGAAATGCCGCTGCCATTGGGATTGACCCTTGCCGGATCGAAGCCCAGCTCCCGCGAGACGGCGCAAGCCTGCGCCGCAAAGGCTTCGTTGGATTCGATCACGTCCAGATCGCCCACGCCGATCCCCGCCCGCTCCAGCGCCTTGCGCGTGGCGGGCACCGGGCCGATGCCCATATAGGCCGGATCGACCCCCGCATGGCCATAGGCGACCAGTCGCGCGAGCGGCTTCAATCCCTGCGCCTTCACCGCCTCCCCGCTTGCCAGCACCACGGCGGCGGCGCCGTCGTTGATCCCCGACGCATTGCCGGCCGTCACTGTCCCATCCTTCTGGAAGACGGGCTTCAGCTTGCTGAAATCCTCCGGGGCCGCATCGGCGCGCACGAATTCGTCGGTGTCGAACGGCACCGGCTTGCGCCGCACCGTCACCTCCACCGGCACGATCTGCTCCCTGAAATAGCCCTGCGCGATGGCGTTCGCCGCCCGCTTCTGGCTTTCATAGGCGAGCGCGTCCTGGTCTTCCCGCGAAATGCCGTAGCGGGCAGCGACATTCTCCCCCGTGACGCCCATATGGATGCCGTGGAAGGGATCGGTCAGCGCGCCGGTCAACCCGTCCTGCACCACCGCATCGCCCATCTTCTGGCCCCAGCGGGCGGCGGGCAGGAAATAAGGCGCGCGGCTCATGATCTCCACGCCCGCGCCCAGCGCGATGTCGCAGTCACCGAGCATGATCGACTGGGCTGCGGTAAGGATCGCCTGCAAACCCGATCCGCAGAGGCGGTTGACGCTGTGCGCCGGAGTTTCCTGCGGAATGCCCGCGCCGATCGCCGCTATGCGCGCGGCATAGGCGTCGCGCGGCTCGCAAGGGATGACATTGCCCAGTACGACATTGCCGATCAGGCTTGCGTCGAGCCCCGCGCGCTCGATCGCCGCCCGCGCCACATGCGCACCCAGTTCGCCCGGCTTCTGATCCTTGAGCGAGCCGCCGAAGCTGCCGATGGCCGTCCGCGCCGCCGATACCAGAAAGACATCCGTCATATGCTGTTCCTGTCCTGAATGTTGAGATCCCCGAAGCGCCCACCCTCGGCAGCGAGCCGCTCGATCAGCGGGGCGGGCGTCCATGCCCAGCCGTTACGGCCGGCGGCAAGGGCGCGAAGCCGGTCCAGAACGGTGGACAAGCCCATGATGTCGGCCTGGAACATCGGTCCGCCGCGTTCGCGGCCGAAGCCATAGCCATGGATGTAGATCATGTCGACGTCGACGGGACGATAGGCGATTCCTTCCTCCACGATCCGCGCGCCTTCATTGACCAGGGCCAGCAGGCAACGGCCGACGATTTCCTCATCGCTGATCGCGCGCCGCTCAAGGCCTGTCTCGGCGGAGTAATCCTCGATCAGCCTTGTGATTTCCGGATCGGTTTCCGCCGTCCGGCCATCCGGATAGGCGTAGATGCCCTTGCCCGTCTTCTGTCCGAACCGCCCCAGTTCACAGATGCGGTCTATCACGCCCGAATAGGGCCGGTCGGGCTGTTCCGCCATACGGCGCTTGCGGATCGCCCAGCCGATGTCCTGTCCAGCCAGATCCATCGTCCGGCACGGTCCCATCGCCATGCCCCACCGCTCCATGGCGGCGTCGATCTGCTGCGGCAGCGCGCCTTCCTCCAGCATGAACCAGACCTGGCGCAGATATTCCTCGAACATGCGGTTGCCGATGAAGCCGTCGCACACGCCCGACACGACGCCGACCTTGCCGATCCGCTTGCCCAGCGCCATCGCGGTCGCCAGCACATCCGGCGCGGTTTCCCTGCCGCGAACCACTTCCAGCAACCGCATGATATTGGCGGGCGAGAAGAAATGCAGGCCGACGACCCGCGACGGATCGGCCACCAGCGCGGCGATGGCGTCGAGGTCGAGCGTCGATGTGTTGCTCGCCAATATCGCATCCGGCCGGGCGATCGCATCGAGCGCGGAAAAAACCTGCTTCTTGACGCCCATATCCTCGAACACCGCCTCGATCACCAGATCGGCATCCGCGAGCGCCTCCAGTTCGGTCGCCGCCGTGAAGGCGGCGATGCGCGCATCGGCCACGTCCTGACCGATCCTGCCCTTCTCCACATCGCGCTGGATCGTCTTGCAGATGGTGGCTTCCGCCTTGGCGAGCGCCTCGGGCCGCAGTTCGGCCATCGTTACGGGCAGGCCCGCATTCAACAGCGCAAGCGCGATGCCCGTGCCCATCAGGCCGCCGCCCACAACACCGACATGACCGACGTCACGGGGGCGCACGTCCGGCGCCAATCCGGGAATGCGCGCCACAGTCCGCTCCCCGAAAAATGCGTGACGCAGGCCGCGAGAGGCCTCGGAGCGCAGCAATTCCCCGAACAGCGCCGCTTCCAGGGCCAAACCGGCGGCCAGATCGCCGGACAGCGCCGCGACGCAATCGACGATCCGGGCAGGCGCCTGGCTCAGCCCGGCCCGCAGCTTCGCCCGGCGCGACGCGACGGCCCCGGCGAGGTCGGCAGGCACCGGCAGCGTGCCCGTACGGCGCAGCGGAGGCACGTTGCGCGCCACCTCCAGCGCCGCCTCCACAACATCGCCGTCCACCAACTGATCGACCAGTCCCGCCGACAATGCGCGCTCCGCCGTCACGGGCTTGCCCGACAGCATCATGTCGAGCGCGGCGCCTGCCCCGATCAGGCGCGGCAGGCGCTGCGTACCGCCCGCGCCGGGCAGCAGGCCCAGCGTCACTTCGGGCAGGCCAAGGCGGCTTCCCGCCTGGGCAACGCGGTAGTGGCCCGCCATGGCCAGTTCCAGGCCACCACCCAGCGCCATGCCGTGGATCGCCATGATCACCGGCTTGCCGCACGCCTCGACCGTCGCAATCAGATGCCGCAGCCGGTCGACCTGCTCGGGATCGCCATCGAAATCGCCGATGTCGGCGCCGCCACAGAACATCCGGCCGGCGCCGGCGATCACGATGGCGCGGCAGGCGGGATCGCTCGCCGCTTCCCCGACTTTCGCCCCCAGTTCCTCGACAAAGCCGTTGCCCACCGAAAGGGCATTTACCGGTCCGTTGGACAGGCGCAGGACAATGGTCGCACCCGCCCGGGTCATCTCGATGGCCATGATGATCCTTTCGTTCAGAAGGCGTCGGCGCCAAGCGCCATGATCGTGGCCTCACCCGCCGCGATGCCGGCTGCCAGCCCCTGGGCCTGCGGCAGCATCCGTTGCGCGAAATAGTCGGCCAGCGCGCGCTTCGCCGCATGCAGCGGCGCATCGCCCCGCGCGGCGGTGGCCATGCGCGTCCACATCCAGCCCATGGAGACCAGCGCGAAAAGGCGCAGATAGTCGACCGCCGCCGCTCCGGCTGCGTCGACCCCCGCGCCGCGCAGCGACGCGGTCACGCCGCGCAGAAGGGTGAGCGCGTCGCCCGTCTTCGCTGCAATGTCCAGCCCCGCCCCAGCTTCCAGATCCGCGTCCACCAGGGTGAAAAAGCCATCGACCACCGCGCCGCCCGCCATGGGAAGCTTGCGTCCGACCAGATCCATCGCCTGCACGCCATTGGTGCCCTCATAAATCTGGGCGATGCGGGCATCGCGGACATATTGCTCCATGCCCCATTCGCGGATGTAGCCATGCCCGCCGAACACCTGCTGCGCCTGCACCGCGCTTTCGAAGCCGAAGTCGGTGAAGGCCGCCTTCACCACCGGCGTCAGCAGCGCGACCAGCGCATCCGCCTTCGCCCGCTGGGCGGCATCGGGATGATGATGCGCCCGGTCGAGTTGCAAGGCCGTCCACCCGGCCAACGCCCGTCCGGCCTCCACAAAACCCCGGATATTGAGCAGCATGCGCCGCACATCGGCATGTTCGATGATCGCCACCGGACCCCGCGCGCCATCGGCGCTGCGTCCCTGGAGCCGCTCCTTCGCATAGCCGGCGGCCTGTTGATAGGCTGCGCCGGCAATGCCCAGCCCCTGGATGCCGACCATCAGACGCTCGGCATTCATCATGGTGAACATGGCGGCCAGACCCCTGTTCGGTTCCCCCACCAGCCAGCCGGTCGCGCCGTCATAGTTCATCACGCAGGTCGGCTGGGCGTGGATGCCCATCTTCTTTTCCAGCGCGCCCACCGACATGGCGTTGCGGATCGTGAAGCCGCCATCGGCGTCGGGCAGATATTTGGGCACCAGGAACAGGCTGATCCCCTTCACCCCCGCCGGGGCATCGGGCAGGCGCGCCAGCACCAGATGGACGATGTTGCCGCCGAAATCATGATCGCCCGAGGAAATGAAGATCTTCTGCCCGGTGACGGCGTAGCTGCCGTCGGCGCCGGGCGCCGCCTTGGTCTTCAGCAGCGCCAGGTCCGTGCCCGCGCCGCTTTCGGTGAGCGCCATGGCGCCGGTCCATTCGCCGCTCACCATGCGCGGCAGATAGGTGGCCTTCAGCGAATCGCCGGCATGGGCGATGATCGCCTCGCACGCGCCGCGTGTCAGGCCCGGGAACAGGCCGAAGGACAGGTTCGCCGCCGACAGCATCTCGTCCAGCCAGAGCTGGAGGATGAAGGGCAGCCCCTGCCCGCCATATTCCGGCTCCGCCGATAGCGATGCCCAGCCCGCAGCCGCGAAGTCCCGCCAGGCGTCGGCAAAACCCTCCGGCGTCTTCACCGATCCGTCGACGAGATGGCTTCCCTCCTCATCCCCATGGCGGTTGAGCGGGTGCAGCCGGTCGGCGCACATCCGGCCCGCTTCCTCCAGGACGGCCACCGCCAGGTCGGCATCGACCTCCTTTCCGATGCCCGCCATTGTCCGGTCGAAGCCGAGAACCTCCGTCAACAGAAAGCGATAATCGTCTATCGGGGGAACATAGCTGAACATCGGGACTCTCCTGGAAATCGCGGGCCTCTGCTATACCAAACATCTGTTACAGTCAATCGCGGCGCATCCCCTGCCATCTGGCAATCCCCAAGGTCCACGACCGACTTATTAACATTCCGGAAACCCACCGGTGCGAATAGTCGGAAAATGCCCATACCAGCGATCGTCGACCAGCCACCCGAGTCCGAAAACAGGCGAGACGCCGCGCGTTGGCGCATTCGCCTGGAACTTCCCGGCACGTCCGACGGCGCGAGCACGAATGTGGTGATCCACGACATCTCGACCGCCGGCATGCTGATAGAGACCAGGTCGACGCTGGAGATCGGGCAGAGCATCATGCTGTCCCTGCCCAATGCCGACCGGGTCGTGGCCCGCGTCGTCTGGCAGAACGAGACCCTGTTCGGCTGTCGTTTCGAAACGTCGCTGCCCCAGGGCGCGGTAAGCGCGATCAGGCTGCGCAGTCCAGGCCGCGACGATGTGAAGCCTGCCGGCGATCCGCCGGAGGAAGCCGCCGCAGAAGGATTGGGCGAACGCCTGCTCCGGCTGCGGCATGAAAAGGGGCTGAGCCGCACGGCATTGTCCGAGCGGACGGGGTTCAGCAAGCCCACCATCTGGGGATGGGAGACAGGCAGGACGACCCCGAGAAGGGAAAATCTGCGCATTCTTGCGGCGGTCTTCGGCCTGTCCGAGCAACAGCTGCTGTACGGCAGGGGGCGTCCGCCGCTTCGGGAAACCGACGCATCGGGCGCGGAGGCCTATGCCCGGTCGCTGAAGGAGGTCATCGATCAGGCGAAGACGCGCATTGCCGAAGCGGCCGGGGTGAGCAAGCTCAAGGTGCAGATTTCCATCGAATTTTAGCACGCGGACGCCCTCCCCCGGCGGGGCGGGGATCATTCATGCCGAAAGACGGCGACGATCTGCGCCGCAATCTCCGCCGGAGCAAGCTTGCCGGGACGGTACCAGTCGGCGGTGGCGTTCAATTGCGCCAGAAGCAGGTTGCGATAGATCGACCGGTCGATAGGGGCCGGCAGCGGCAGTTCCTCGACCAGCGAACGAAACAGCCCTTCGAACCGGTCGCGCCGCGCGATCAGCTGTTCGCGGACATCATCCGGCACTTCCCGAAAGTCGTTCATCATCGGCGTGGTGAGGGAGCCGGGGGCAAGCTGGATGTCCAACAATGTCGCGCAAGCCGCGTACAGCCGGGCCCAAGGATCGGATTGCGCCCGCACGGCCGCGGCTATGCGTTCCTCCGCCCTGTCGAGCGCGGCATTGTGCAGTTCCACGAACAAGGCGTCCTTGGACCTGATATGATGGTAAAGCGAACCGCCCAGCACGCCCGCCTGCTCCCCGATGTCGCGCATGGATGTACCGCGATAACCCTTTTTCGCGAATAGCTGGGCGGCGATCTCCAATATCTGGCGGCGGCGCGACGATGGCTCGTCATTCGGTCCAGAAGGCGGCACAGGCTTTGTCATCGTCGCGGCGCTAGCACATCCTTAAATGCCCGCGAAGCCTCTGTTCCCGATGAAGGGACCGGCGCTTCATCTTTGCCCGATCCGGCCTCCTCAGATGGCCGCGTCGAGTTGGCGCATGATCTCCCGTCGGCGCCGTTGCGCTTCGAAGCGGGCGCGCTCCGGATCGCCGTCGAGGATCGCGGCGATGATGGCGCGCCTTTCCCGCTTCCAGCGCTGCTTGCCCTCGCTTCCGCCATAGACCGGCCCGCGCGGATATTCGGCATAATGGTGCACGGCCACGCGGGAGAGCAGTTCCATCAGCGGGCGGTCGACCATCAGGTAGAGAATGTCCAGCATGCTCTGGTCGAATGCGCCGCGCTGCCGCGCCGTATTGCGCCCGTCGATGGATTTGACCAGCGCCGCAAGCTCCTGCCGAAGCGCCTCGTCCGTGGCGCGCGCCGCCGCCGCCATCAATTCGCAGTCGAGCAGGGTGATGATGTCGATGGCCTCCGGATGCGCCGAATGATGCAGCGCCAGGAAGCCGGAAATCGCCTGGCTCAAACCCTCCGCATCGGGCCGGGTGCCGTAATAGCCGCCGCCGGGGCCGCGCCGCACCTTCAGGAATCCCTCATGCTCCAGCACGCGCGCCGCCTGCTGCACGGTGACGATGCCCACGCCCAGCGCCTTCGCCAGATCGGGCAGGGATCCGATCTGCGCTTCGGGCGGCTGGGCGACGATCATGTCACGCAGCTTCGCCACGGCCGCCGTCACCAGTCCTTCGCGGGAATTCTGCTTGCGGATGCTCATCTTACTCCTCGTCTGGGGTCCGACCGCCCATAGCGAATTTGCCGGCAAAAGGGCACTCCTCATACACCCCGCCCTATTATGTGCATATTATTTGTTTGATTCTTTCCGGTTTGGCGGTATTGCGATTCATAGGGGTCGATAATGGGCATATTAGTATGGGCTGAGGATAGGACGGCTTTTGGCCGCGCCAGAGCCCTGCCAACATGGGACGAGGGTGGATGCAGTGAAGATCGGCATAGTGAAAGAGATGGCGCCCGGTGAGCGCCGCGTTTCCGGCACGCCGGAAACGGTCAAGAAATTCAAGGCGCTGGGCGCGGAAGTCGCGGTGGAAGCAGGCGCGGGCCTGTCCGCCGCCATATCCGATGCGGACTATGTCGCCATGGGCGCGACGGTGGCGGATCGCGCCGCTACTGTGGCGGATGCCGACATCATCCTGGGCGTGCAGGGGCCGGACGTGGCCAGCATCGCGGGCGCCAAGCCCGGCGCGTGGATCGTCGCGGGCCTCAACCCCTTTGTCGAGCGGGCGCGGGTCGACGCCTATGCCGCCGCCGGTTTCGAGGCGCTGGCGATGGAGTTCATGCCGCGCATCACCCGCGCGCAGTCGATGGACATTCTCTCTTCCCAGTCCAACCTTGCCGGCTACAAGGCGGTGCTGGACGCGGCGGCCGAATATGGCCGGTCCTTCCCAATGATGATGACGGCGGCGGGCACGGTGTCGCCGGCAAAGGCGTTCATCATGGGCGTCGGCGTCGCCGGCCTGCAGGCGATCGCGACCGCGAAGCGGCTGGGCGCGCAGGTTTCCGCCACCGACGTGCGCTCCGCGACCAAGGAGCAGATCGAGAGCCTGGGCGCCAAGGCGATCTTCGTCGAGAGCGTCGCGGGCATCGAGGGCGAGGGCAAGGGCGGCTATGCCACCGAAATGTCCGAGGATTATCAAAAGGCGCAGGCCGAGCTGGTGTCCGGCCATATCGCCAAGCAGGACATCGTCATCACCACCGCGCTGATTCCGGGCAAGCCCGCGCCGCGCCTGATTTCGGACGCGCAGATCGCGTCGATGAAGCCGGGCAGCGTGATCGTCGACCTGGCCGTCGAGCAGGGCGGCAATGTCGAGGGCGCGGTGCTGGGCGAGGTGGTCGAACGGCACGGCGTCAAGATCGTCGGGCACAAGAATGTGCCCTCTCGCCTCGCCGCCGACGCATCGGCCCTGTTTGCGCGCAACCTCTATAACTTCCTCTCCGCCTTCTGGAACAAGGACCGGAACGCGCCGGTGCTGGACGAGGAAATCGGCAACGCCATCCGCGTGACGCAGGGTGGGAAAGTCGTCAGCGAGAGGCTGCTTCAATTGACGGGGGCACTGTCATGAGTTCGCTTAATCCCGATTATCTGTTCGTCTTCATCCTGGCGGCCTTCGTCGGTTTTCAGCTCATCAAGAAGGTGTCGCCGCTGCTGCATTCGCCTTTGATGTCGCTGACCAACGCCATCGCAGCGGTGGTGATCGTGGGGGCGATCAGCATCACGGGCGAGGAAGGCGCGACGCCGCTGGCGAAGACGCTGGGCTTCGTCGCGGTGTTCTGCGCCACGGTCAATCTGGTCAGCGGTTTCATGATCACCGACCGCATGCTCAAGATGTTCAAGCCGCGGGGGAAGTGAGATGAACGCATTCGTACCCTTTGCGGCGATCATCGCATCGTCGCTGTTCATCCTGGCGCTGATGTGGATGAGCCACCCGTCGACGGCCCGCCGGGGCGTGCGCGCGGGCGAGATCGGCATGCTGGTCGCCATCGTCGGCGCGCTGGTCCAGCATGAGGTGGTCGATTACAACCTGATCCTCATCGCCATGGTCGCGGGCGCGGCCGCCGGCATCCCGATGGCGCTGCTGATGCCGATGACGGCGATCCCGCAGCGGACCGCCATCTCCCACGCCTTCGGCGCGCTTGCCGTGGGCCTGATCGGCGCGGCGGAATATTACAAGCACGCCCATGGCGAATATGCCGGCAGCTTCATCATGTGGGCGCTGATGTTCGAGATGCTGCTGGGTTTCTTGACCTGCACGGCATCGGTCATCGCCTTCGCGAAGTTGCAGGAGATCATGGGCAGCCGTCCCGTCTCCTTCGTCGGGCAGCGGGTGGTGAACGGCGCCGTGGCGCTGGCGGCGCTGGTGATCGCCGCGATGCTCGCGCTCGATCCGACGCAGACCTGGCTGTTCCCCGCCTTCGTGGCGCTGGCGCTGCTGTTCGGCATATTGCTGGTGATCCCGATCGGCGGGGCGGACATGCCGACCGTGATCGCGCTGCTCAACAGCTATGCGGGGCTTGCGGCGAGCGCCATGGGCTTTGCCCTGGGGAACAAGCTGCTGATCGTGGCGGGCGCGCTGGACGGTGCGTCGGGCTTCATCCTGGCGGTCATCATGTGCAAGGCGATGAACCGCAGCTTCGCCAATGTCATGTTCGGCGGCTTCGGCAAGGTCGTGGCCGGCGCGGCGGGCGGCAAGGACGACCGCGTTGTCCGTTCGGCCTCGGCCGAGGAAGCGGCGTTGCAGCTTGAAAACGCCAGCAGCGTCGTCATCATTCCGGGCTATGGCATGGCGGTGGCGCAGGCGCAGCACAAGGTGAGCGAACTGTATCAGGCGCTGACCAAGAAGGGCGTCGACGTGAAGTTCGCGATCCATCCGGTCGCGGGCCGCATGCCGGGACATATGAACGTGCTGCTGGCCGAAGCGAATGTACCCTATGAGCAGTTGATCGAGCTGGACGACATCAACCCCGAACTGCCGCAGGCGGACGTGGCGCTGATCATCGGCGCCAACGACACGATCAATCCGTCGGCGCGCGACGATCCGCAGAGCGCGATCGCGGGCATGCCGATCATCGAGGCGGATCGGGCCAAGTCGGTCTTCGTGATCAAGCGTTCGATGAATGCGGGCTTCGCCGGGATCGACAATCCGATCTACTATAACAGCAACACCCAGATGCTGTTCGGCGATGCCAAGGACATGGTCGGCACCATCGCCAAGGAACTGGCTGGCGGCGGTTCGGGCCTGCATTGAGCGACGGACTGGCGCCTCCCTCCGCAGCATCCGAACGGATGGAAGGGCGGCGGGCCGGTGCGGGCTGGACGCCTTCGCGAGCGGGGCGGAAGAATGGCGCAGTCCTGTCCGCCCTGCACCACCGTCATCTTGAAAGGCGACAAAGGTCGTTCCGGGATTATGCCTCTGGAACGACCTTTGTTTTTGCGGCATGTCTTGCAGGATTGGCGGAGGGGGGCTTCATGCGTCTGATATGTCCTGCGATAATCTCGGTTGCGGTCCTGGCTCCCCAGGCGCTCTTTGCTCAGCCTTCCGCGCCGAATGCCCAGGGCGACCTGTCCGTCACCATCTATAATAACGATCTGGCGCTGGTGCAGGACGTCCGCCGCATCACCCTGCCCTCCGGACGCTCCCGGCAGGAATTTCCCGATGTCTCGGCGCGCATTCGCCCGGAAACGGTGACATTGTCGGGAGAAGGCATCGGCATTGTCGAGCAGAATTTCGACTATGACCTTTTGTCGCCCGCATCGCTGATGGAAAAGGCGGTGGGCCAGACGATCACCCTGCTGCGCACCAACCCAGCCACCGGCGCGGAAACGCGGGAACAGGCAATGGTGCTCGCGGCCAATGGCGGCGTGGTGCTGAAGATCGGTGAGCGGATCGAGGTGCTGCGCGACGATGGTCTGCCTGTGCGGGTCATTTTCTCCTCCATTCCGCCCAATCTGCGCGCGCGCCCGACGCTGAGCGTCACCATGGATGCGCCGCAGGGCGGTGCAAGGCCGGTGACGCTGAGCTACCTGACGCCGGGCATGAGCTGGAAATCGGACTATGTCGCCCTGTTCGACGAGAAAGCGGGCAAGCTCGACATGCAGGGCTGGATCACGCTCAACAACAGCACCGGCACCACTTTCGCCAACGCCCGCGCCCTGCTGGTCGCTGGGGAAGTCGGACAGGTGCAGCAATCTTATGGCGGCTATAATGGCGGTCGGCCCCAGCCTCGCGGAAACCGGCCCGGCACGGAGAGCGGCGGCGAGCAACTGGGCGACTTCCATGTCTATCCGATCGAGGGTCGCACGACGATCGCCAATGCCCAGACCAAGCAGGTGAGCTTCCTCGACACATCGGGCGTGCCGGCGGAACGCGGTTACGAGTTCCGCAGCAACTGGATGGAAAGCAAGGACCAGGCGGAAAGCGCCGCATCGGTGCTCAAATTCTCCAATGCCAAGGCGTCCGGAATCGGCGCGGCCCTGCCTGCGGGCACGGTTCGCGTCTATATGCGGGATGCGCGCGGGCAGGCCCAGTTCATCGGGGAAAGCGGCATTCCGCACACGCCCGGCGGCTCCACCCTCGCCCTGCGAACGGGCGACGCCTTCGACGTGAAGGTGCAGCCGGTGGTCGAGCAGCGCGACACGATCACGACGGACGAATGGACGAAGACCGAGCGCTGGCGCGTCGCCTATCCC
This sequence comes from Sphingobium sp. PNB, assembly GCF_019873065.1. Taxonomy (NCBI): domain Bacteria; kingdom Pseudomonadati; phylum Pseudomonadota; class Alphaproteobacteria; order Sphingomonadales; family Sphingobiaceae; genus Sphingobium; species Sphingobium sp. PNB. The sequence continues at coordinate 54,625 of NZ_JAINEZ010000001.1, read as the reverse complement.
GACGGCACAAAGGCGGAAGGCTATGTCGAGCGGCCGCAGAAATATTTTCGCACGCGGATGCGCTACATCGTCACCAATGCCAAGCCGGTGCCGGTGAATGTCGACGTGGTCCAGTCCGGCCTGTCCCAATGGTGGTGGTGGCGCGACCTGCGCGTGCCGGAGGAGAGCATTCCCGGCGTGCAGGAAACGGCTGACGTGCGGCGCTGGGTGGTGCCGGTGCCCGCCAATGGCAAGGTCGAACTGACCGCCACTTTCCTCACCCCCTGGTAAGCGCGGCCATGCCCCGCCTGTGGCTGTGGCTGATGATCATGCCGCTCTGGGCGCCCCTGGCCGCCAGGGCGCAGTTGCCGGTCGTGATCTCCAGCGGTCCGGACAAGGTGGCGGTCACGCTCTACCGCGATCCGGACCGGGGAGAGGCTCCGCTCGACCGCGATCAGCCCGGCGCCTTCGCCCTGATCGCGGAGACTCGCACGGTTATGTTGCCGCCGGGCGAAGCCGTGATCCGGTTCGAGGGGGTGGCGAGCGGCATCGTGCCGCAATCGGCGATCCTCTTTGGCGCGCCCCCGCGGGAGCGCAATCGCGACGCGGCGCTGCTGTCGCAAAAGGGGCTGGTTGACGCCTTTACCGGGCAACGGGTGATCCTTCGCCGCACCGACCCGGCGAGCGGCAGGACGGTCGAGGAAAGCGCGACCGTGCGATCCGCCGCCGACCGTCTGGTGGTGACGACCATGCGAGGCGTGGAGGCGCTCTATTGCTCCGGACTGCACCAGACGCTCCTCTATCCGGGGGCGCCCGCGACCCTCTCCGCAAAGCCGGTGCTGACCATGACGACCAGGGACCAGCCCGGCGGCCCTGCGACGATCACCCTGGCCTATATCGCCACCGGCTTCGACTGGGATGCGACCTATGTCGGCACATTGGCCCCGGACGGCCAGTCGCTGGACCTGCTCGGCTGGCTGACGCTGGCGAGCGCGGACGACACCAGCTTTGCCGATGCAACCGCTTCCGCCATAGCCGGAAGGGTGAACCGTTCGGAGGACAGCCGCGACGACAGCGGCGAAAGGGCGCGTGAAGAAGCCCGCTATCTGAACAGGTTCAGCGCCTGCTGGCCCGCCGGGACGACGAGCGACCTGGGCAGCGGCACGCCGCCGCCGCCGCCTGCACCGCCGCCCATGGCCATGATGGTGGCGGGCGAAGACATTGTCGTGACGGCCCAGCGGCGGCAGGAAGGCATGCTGTCGGCCCCCGCTCCTGTCGCCGTGGTCGCCAGGGCAGAAAATCTGGGCGACCTCAAGCTGTACCGCATTCCCGTTCCCGTCACCGTCGCCGCCCGTGCACAGAAGCAGGTGGCCTTTCTGGTGAAGCAGAAGGTGAAGGGCAGCCTGGTCTATCGGACGGAGATGAGGTGGGAAGAGCCGGACGATCCCCGGATGCTGTTCCGCTTCCGCAACGGCAGGAAGGATGGCCTGGGCGATCCCCTTCCGGCGGGACGCGCGGTTCTCTATCAGGACAGCCCCTGGGGCCGCATGTATGTCGGGGAAAGCACCACAGGCGACAAGACCGTCGACGAGGAAGTCGAATGGTCCTTCGCGCAAGCCAGCAACCTGACACTGGAACCGGAACAGGAAGAGGCGGGCAAGGGCATCCTCCATCACAACCTTGCCGTGCGCAACGCCAATCCCTTCCCCATCCGTTTCGAGATCGACTTTCCAACGAACGGCGGGCGGCTATTCAGCGGCTTCAGCGGTCGCCTGACGAAAAAGCCGGGCAAGCAGGTCTGGGCCATGACGGTGCCGGCGAACGGGACGATCCGCCTGCGCTTCCGATCCGCCGGGCAGCCGAATTAGCGCCCGGCTCTGGAGCGCATCCGGATTCCCGCGAAACCAGTATCCCGGCAGAAGCCCGGCGCCCCTTTACTGATCCAGGCCCAGCCCCCCTTCCCCGAATAACAGGATGGAGTCAGCGCGCGCCAGCGCCACCAGAGCCAGCCCCGCCCCCGCCGCCCGTTCGGCTGCAAGGCGCGTCGGCGCGGAGATCGTCACCAGCAGGGGGCAGTCCGCCAGCACGGCCTTCTCCACCAATTCATAGGAGCAGCGCGAGGAAAGCAGCGCAAAGCCGCCATCCCATGCCCATCCACGCCGCCACATCGCGCCGATCAGCTTGTCGAACGCATTATGCCGCCCGACATCCTCCCTCGCGAGGCGGATCGTGCCGTCTGCCGCCACCAGGGCGGCCGCGTGGGCCGCGCCGGTTCTCGCATTGAGCGGTTGATGTCCTTTCAATTCCCCCAGCGCCCGAAAAACCGCCTGTTTGTCGGCCCGTGACGAAACCGTGACGGAGGGCAGGGGCCGGATCGCCTGTTCCAGATTCTCCACCCCGCAAATTCCGCAGGACGATTCCGAGGCGCGATGCCGCACCCGGCTCAGCAAGGCCTCCGTTCGCTCCTGCGGCAAGGTCGCCCGGGCAATGATCCCTTGTTCGGTCGCATGCACATCCACCTCGAACGGCGCATCTTCCCGGCCGATCAACCGCTCCGCCAGCGTGAAACCCAGCACCAGTTCCTCCACATCGGCGGGCGTAGCCATCAGCACGGCATAGCCGATGCCGTTGAATTCGATGGCGATCGGCACTTCCTCTGCCAATTCCCGCGTCACCGGGGTGATGGGGCCTGCCGGCGTTATGTGCCTGAAGGTGAAGGGCCGATCTTCGGGCGCGGCGCTCAAGGCGCCACGACCCGGCCGACAGCGGCGGCGGCTATGGGAGACAGTGCGCCGGGACGCGCGGTCGCCAGCAAAGCAATGCGCTGCTTCATCGCCGGATCCCAGAAGGCGCGGATATGGTCCGCCGTCATGGCGACAGCTTCCGCCTCGCCCAACGCCGCGACATTGCGGGCGATCTGGTTCGCCATGTAGATCAGGCGGTCCTCGGTCGACATGACTTCATTTTCATCGCTCATGCGCCCGATCCTATTCGGCCGCTTCCAAGGGCGCAATGCGCCTGCTGTGCCGTGCCTGCTCCGCATAGTCGCGCTGCCAGTCGCTCGGTCCGTTGGAGCGCATGACCTGGACCGCCGTCACCTTATATTCCGGGCAATTGGTGGCCCAGTCCGAATAGTCGGTGGTGATGACATTGGCCTGCGTGTCGGGATGATGGAAGGTGGTGTAGACCACGCCCGGCGCCACCCGCTCGGTGATCAGGGCGCGCAGGCTGGTTTCCCCGGCCCTGCTCTTGAGCGAGACCCAGTCGCCATCGCTGATCCCGCGATTTTCGGCATCGTTGGGGTGGATTTCCAGCCGGTCCTCCGGATGCCAGGCCGCGTTTGCGGTCCGCCGCGTCTGCGCGCCGACATTATATTGGCTGAGGATGCGCCCGGTGGTCAGCAACAGTGGGAAGCGCGGCCCGGTCTTCTCATCGGTCGGCACATAGTCGGTGACGACGAACTTGCCCCTCCCCCGCACGAAGCCGCCGATATGCATGGTCGGCGTGCCGTCGGGCGCTGCATCATTGGCAGGCCATTGCAGCGATCCCTCTGCATCCAGCCGGTCATAATGCACGCCCGCGAAGGTGGGCGTCAGCGCGGCGATCTCGTCCATGATTTCGGAAGGGTGCGCATAGGACCAGCCCAGCCCCATGGCCTGCGCGACCAACTGGACGATCTGCCAATCGGCATGGCCGTTGAGCGGCGCCATCACCCTGCGCACGCGCTGGATGCGGCGTTCGGCGTTGGTGAAGGTTCCATCCTTTTCCAGGAAGGTCGATCCGGGCAGGAAGACATGGGCATAATTGGCCGTCTCATTGAGGAACAGGTCCTGCACGACGACGCATTCCATCGCGGCAAGCCCCGCCGCGACATGATGGGTGTTGGGATCGGACTGGAGAATATCCTCGCCCTGGATGAAGATGCCCTTGAACGTGCCGTCCGTCGCCGCGTCGAGCATGTTGGGGATGCGCAGCCCCGGCTCCGCATCCAGCGTGACGCCCCAGGCCTGTTCGAACTGGCCGCGCACCGCATCGTCGGAGACATGGCGATAGCCCGAAAATTCGTGCGGGAAGCTGCCCATGTCGCAGGCGCCCTGCACATTATTCTGCCCGCGCAGGGGATTCACGCCCACGCCTTCGCGCCCGATATTGCCGGTCGCCATGGCAAGGTTGGCGATCGCCATCACGGTCGAGCTGCCCTGGCTGTGCTCGGTCACGCCCAGTCCGTAATAGATCGCGCCATTGCCGCCGGTCGCATAAAGCCGGGCGGCGGCGCGGACCTCCGTCGCCTCGACGCCGGTAAGGGGCTCGACCGCTTCGGGCGAGCGCTGCGGTTCGGAAACGAAATCGGCCCATTCGGCAAATTCATCCCAATCGCAGCGATCGCGGATGAACGCCTCGTCATAGAGCTTTTCCGTCACGATCACATGCGCAAGCGCCGTCAGCATGGCGACATTGGTGCCGGGCCGGAGCGGCAGATGATGGGAAGCCTCCATATGGGGCGACTTCACCAGATCGATCCGCCGGGGATCGATGACGATCAGCTTGGCGCCCTGCCTGAGCCGTTTCTTCATCCGGCTGGCGAAGACCGGATGGCCGTCGGTCGGATTGGCGCCGATGACAAGGATCACGTCGGCCTGCATCACGCTGTCGAAATCCTGCGTGCCCGCCGAGGTGCCGAAGGTCGTCTTCAGCCCATAGCCGGTGGGGGAATGGCAGACCCGCGCGCAGGTATCGACATTGTTGTTGCCGAAACCCTGGCGGATCAGCTTCTGGACGAGGAAGGTCTCCTCATTGGTGCAGCGGCTGGACGTGATGCCGCCGATGCTGCGCGTGCCATATTTGGCCTGGATGCGCCGAAACTCGCTGGCGGTATGGGCGATGGCCTCCTCCCACGACACTTCGCGCCAGGGTTCGTTCACGGAGGCGCGGATCATGGGTTTGAGGATACGGTCGCGATGCTGGGCGTAGCCCCAGGCGAAGCGGCCCTTGACACAGCTATGCCCGCGATTGGCCTTGCCGTCCTTCCATGGCACCATGCGCACCAGCTCCTCGCCCCGCATCTCGGCGCGGAAGGTGCAACCGACGCCGCAATAGGCGCAGGTGGTGACGACTGCGCGATCCGGCGTGCCGATCTCCACCACCTTCTTCTCGGTTAGGGTCGCGGTCGGGCAGGCCTGCACGCAGGCGCCGCAGGACACGCATTCGGACGAGAGGAAATCCTGCCCCTGCGAAGGCGACACCTTGGAATCGAAACCCCGCCCTTCGATGGTCAGGGCGAACGTGCCCTGCACCTCGTCGCAGGCGCGCACGCAGCGGGAGCAGACGATGCATTTGCTGGGATCGAAGTCGAAATAGGGGTTCGACTGGTCCTTCGCCTGCCCCATATTGGTCGCGCCGTCATAGCCATAGCGCACGTCGCGCAGGCCCACGGCGCCCGCCTGCTCCTGCAATTCGCAATCACCATTGGCCGGGCAGGTCAGGCAGTCGAGCGGATGGTCGGAGATGTACAGCTCCATCACCCCGCGCCGCAACTGCTTCAGCCGCTCGCTCTGCGTCCGCACCACCATGCCCTCGGCAATCGGCGTGGTGCAGGATGCGGGATAGCCGTTGCGTCCTTCCACTTCGACCAGGCAGAGGCGGCACGAACCGAAGCTTTCGACATTGTCGGTCGCGCACAGCTTGGGGATCGAACAGCCGGTCAGCGACGCCGCCCGCATGATCGACGTGCCTTCCGGCATCGTCACGGTATCGCCGTCGATGGTGAGGGTCACGCTCTTGCCCGTCGCAATGGCGGGCGGCGTTCCATGGTCGGTTTCGCGTGTGTAGCTCATTCCGCAGCTTCCTTCACCGGCGACTTGGCACCGAAATCCTCGGGAAAATGATCGAGCGCGCTCAGCACCGGATAGGGCGTGAAACCGCCCAGCGCGCAGAGCGAGCCATATTTCATCGTATCGCAAAGGTCGCGCAGCAACGCCGTCTGCGCTTCCAGCCCGGTATCGATCCGGTCGGGTGTGCGGGAATTGAGCGCTTTCTGGAGATACCCCTCCCAATTACGCCCGGCCTGAACGACGGTCGCGCTATCCCGCGCCGCGATGATCCGGTCCATCACCTCGACGCCCCGCGTCGACCCAATCCGGCAGGGCGTGCATTTGCCGCAGCTTTCGACAGAGCAGAATTCCATCGCGAAGCGGGCCATATGCGCCATGTCGACGCTGTCGTCGAACACGGTGATCCCGGCATGGCCGATCAGCCCCCCCGCCTGCGCGAAAGCCTCATAATCGAAGGGCAGATCGAACATGCTGGGCGGGAAATAGGCGCCAAGGGGGCCGCCGACCTGCACCGCGCGGACGGGCCGCCCGCTGGCCGTGCCGCCGCCGATGTCGTTCACCAGTTCGCCCAGCGTGATGCCGAAGCCGATCTCATAGAGGCCGCCATGCTTCACATTGCCCGCAAGCTGCACCGGGATGGTGCCGCGCGACCGGCCGAAGCCGACGTCCGCATAGGCCTTCGCCCCTTCCGCCAGAATGAAGGGAACCGCCGCCAGGCTGAGCAGATTGTTGATCACCGTCGGTCGTCCGAACAGCCCCGCCAGCGCCGGGAGAGGCGGCTTTGCCCGCACCTGCCCCCGCTTGCCCTCGATGCTTTCGAGCAACGCAGCTTCCTCGCCGCAGACATAGGCGCCCGCCCCGACGCGCACTTCGAGCGTGAAAGGCGCGGTCCGTTCGGCGGAGAGTTGGATCGCTTCCCGCATGGTGGCGATGGCGAAGGGATATTCGCTGCGGATATAGATATAGCCGTGGCTTGCTCCCGCGGCATGACCGGCTATCGCCATTCCTTCGATCAGGCAGAAGGGATCGCCTTCGACCAGCATCCGGTCGGCAAAGGTGCCGCTGTCGCCTTCATCGGCATTGCAGACGATGAACTTGGCGTCCGAAACCGCATCCAGCACCGTCTGCCATTTGATGCCGGTGGGAAAGCCCGCCCCTCCCCGCCCGCGCAGGCCGGATGCCTTCACCGCATCCACCACCGCCTGGGGCGTCATGCCGCGCGCCGTTTCCAGCCCGCGCCAGCCGCCATGTTCGGCATAGTCCTTCAGGCTGAGCGGATCGATCACTCCGCAGCGCGCGAAGGTGAAGCGTTGCTGCCCGGCGAAGAAGGGCAAGGCCGCGACGTCGCCCAACCTCGCTTCATGGCTGCCGTCCAGCACGGCCGCGACGTCCGCCGGTCCGACCGGCCCGAAGCCGGTCCGCTTCCCCTCCCTTTCGACCTCGACCAAGGGCTCGATGGAAAAGAGTCCCCGGCTGCCGGTGCGCACCACCTCGCATCCTGCGGCTTCGAAGGCGTGGGCGACCTCGTCCGCGCCCAGGGCGACGGAGGCCATGTCCCGGCTGACATAGACCCGCTTCATGCCGCGATCTCCTGCGCGATCCGGTCCAGCGTGGCCGCATCGATCCGCGCGACCGGCCTTCCGTCGACAAGGGCGTTGGGACCGACGGCGCACAGGCCGAGGCAATAGACGGGTTCCAGCGTGACCTGTCCGTCCGGGCGCGTCTGGCCCATGGGGACGCCCAGCCGATCGGTTGCGGCCTTCTCGATTGCCGTGGCGCCGCGGGCCTGGCAGCTTTCGGCGCGGCAGAGTTTTACGACATGCCGGCCGGCGGGGGTTCGGCGGAAATCATGGTAGAAGGTCACAACTCCATGAACGTCTGCGCGACTGAGGTTGAGTGCGGTGGCGATGGCGGGGATGGCTGCATCATCGATAAAGCCTATCTCTTCCTGCAACATGTGCAGTAGCGGGAGCAGGCGGTCGCGGGTGCGGCCATGGGTCCGGGTCCAGTCCTCTATCAGCCTCGTTGCGTCTTCCTGCTGCATCTTTTCCGCCCTTTCCTGCGCGCCATGCTGCGCTCTGGCGGGAGTGGCGTCAAATCGAAGACGATCATGTTTGATAGAGATTATCTATCAAACTGCCGTTACGATCATTCCGTCTTCGACCGTCACGGGCCAAGGGGTCAGCGCTGCCCCGGCGCAGGGGCCGCCCAGGCATGCGCCGTCGGATGGCGCGAAGAGGGCGCCGTGCCAGCTACAGGCGATCAGGGCGCCGTCGGGCGTCAGATAATCGTCCAGCTTCTGCGCCAGGGGCAGGCCCATATGGGGGCAGCGGTCGACATAGCCGCGGACTTCGTTTCCGATGCGCAGGACGAAGCCGTGGAAGCGGCCCTTGCGCATCTGGATCACGAAATTGCGCGCCTTGCCGTCCGCTATGCTGTCGAGTGGAGCCAGGGCCACGCCCGGCGGGGTCGCGGTCAGCCGTTCGTCCTCGCTCATGGGTCGGCGTCGGGCTGGACGGACGGATGGGCCATTGCGAAGGCGTCCAGCGCCCGCGCCTTTTCCCCCGCCGCGACGAGGGCGGGGAAGGCGGACAGGTCGACATGGAAGCGCTCCGCCGAATAGAGTTGCGGCACCAGATAGCAGTCCGCCAGCCCCGGCCGATCGCCAAAGGCGAAGCCCCGGCCATGGCGCGTCACCAATGCCTCCAGCGCGGCGAAGCCGTCCGTGATCCAGCGGGCGATCCATGTGTCCAGGGCGGGCTGGTCCGCGCCGAAGTCCTGCTTCAGCGCCTGAAGGACGCGCAGATTGTTGAGCGGATGGATGTCGCAACCGATCAGCGCCGCCATGGAGCGCACGACCGCCCGCCCCTCCGCATCGGGCGGCAGCAGGGGCGGTTGCGGCCAGCGTTCCTCGATCCACTCCAGAATGGCGGGGCTTTGCGTGAACGCAAAACCCTGCGCCTCCACGGCGGGGACCAGCCCTTGCGGGGACAGGGCGCGATAGTCGGGTTCCCGCTGCGCGCCGGTGCGCAGGTCGTGCGTGACCTGATCATAGGCCACGCCCTTCAGGTTCAGCGCGATCCGTACGCGATAGGAGCTGGTCGAACGCCAATAGCCGTGGAGGGTGAGCGCGCTCATCGCGCCGGCTCGATCAGGGCGCGGCATTCCCCGAAGCCGATGGGGACATAGCCGTCCGCCCGCGCCACCGCCTTCAGCGCCAGTTCGTCGCCATCCTGCAAAAAGGCGCGTTCCTCACCGGTCGGCAGGAGGATCTTCGTCTTGCCGCCCTCGGTCAGTTCCATGAGGCTGCCATAGCTGTCCGGCGTCGGGCCGGAGAGCGTGCCCGTCCCCAGCAGGTCGCCGGGATTGAGGTTGCAGCCGTTGGACGCATGATGGGCGACGATCTGCTGCGCGGTCCAGTACATGGAGGAAGCGGGGCCGCGCGAGAGGCGCATGGGCGCGAGGCCCAGCGCCCGCATGTTTGCGCTCGACAGATGGACCTCCAGATCGACGGACAGCGCGCCATGGGCCTGATCCTGTTCGTCCCACAAATAGGGCAAGGGTTGCGGGTCGCCCTGCGGCCTTGGAGGCTGGGCGATGCGGAAGGGGGCCATGGCCTCCGCCGTCACGACCCAGGGGGAGATGGTGGACTGGAAATTCTTGGCGAGGAACGGGCCCAGGGGCACATATTCCCATGCCTGGAAGTCGCGCGCCGACCAGTCGTTGAGCAGGCAGAAGCCCGCTATATGGTTCGCCGCCTCGGCAATCGGCACAGGCTCCCCCAGCGCATTGCCCGCGCCGATCCAGATGCCCAGTTCCAGCTCATAGTCCAGTCGTTGGCTGGGCCCCACCACCGGAGCGTCGGCATCGGGGGCCTTGCGCTGGCCCTGCGGGCGGATCACCGGCACGCCTGACGGCCGGATGGAGGATGCCCGTCCATGATAGCCGATGGGGACATATTTATAATTGGGCAGCAGCGGATTGTCGGGGCGGAACAGCTTGCCGATATTGGTGGCGTGGTGAATGCCGACATAGAAGTCGGTATAATCGCCTATCGCGGCGGGCAAATGCAGCGCGCAGTCCGCCGCCCGGTGCAGCAGGGGTTCGACGGCGTGGCGCTGCCCTTCATCGCTGAAGAGGGCGCTGAGCCAGCGGCGCAGCGCCAGCCGGTCCGCCGCCGGGAGCGCCATCAGGGCATTGAGGGCGGTTCCGTGCAGGACAGCGGCCGCCGCGGCGGGAAGCAGGCCCGCTTCGGCGGCGGCGCGCAGGTCGAAAATCCGCTCCCCTATCGCCACACCTGCCCGCGCCGCGCCGCCGGGGGGCGAGAAAATGCCGTAGGGCAGGTTCTGGACCGGGAAGTCGGGATGGCCATCGGCTCCCTCGACCCAGCTCGACCGGGCGGGATCATGGGTTTCGTCGATCTGCGGGAAGCTCATGCCCCCTCCTCTTCTCTTGAACCGGCCCCTTGCGGCAGTTGCGCCTTGGTGAAGCCGGACCAGCAATCGTCATAGTCCAACTGGCCCAGCGGCGTTTCCATCGCGAAGCGTGTCGGGCGAAAGGCGAAGCGGCTTTCGAACATGAAGGCCATGGTGTCGCTGATCCGGTGCGGTTTCAACTCGGCGGCCAGCGCGCCTTCATAGCTGGCCTTGTCCGGTCCGTGGCCCGCCATGCAATTGTGCAGCGACGCGCCGCCGGGCGCGAAGCCCCCTGCCTTGGCATCATAGACGCCGTGGATCAGGCCCATGAATTCGCTCATCACATTGCGGTGAAACCATGGCGGGCGGAATGTATCCTCCGCCACCATCCAGCGCGGCGGGAAGATCACGAAGTCGCAATTGGCGGTTCCCGCCCGGTCGCTGGGGGAGGTCAACACGGTGAAGATCGACGGATCGGGATGGTCGTAGCTGACCGTGTTCATCGTGTTGAACCGGCGAAGATCGTAGCGGCAGGGCGCGAGATTGCCGTGCCAGGCCGCCACGTCGAAGGGGGAATGGTCCTGCGTCGTCGTCCATAACCGGCCGGCGAATTTCTGGACGATTTCGTGGGGGCTGTCGTCATCCTCGAACCAGGCGGCGGGCGTTTCGAAATCGCGGGCGTTGGCGAGGCCGTTGGCGCCGATGGGGCCGAGGTCGGGCAGGCGGAACAAGGCCCCGTAATTTTCGCAGACATAGCCCCGCGCCGTTCCATCGGGCAGGTCCACCCTGAACCGCACGCCGCGGGGGATCAGCGCGATCTGTTCCGGCGCGACGTCCATCACGCCCATTTCGGTGGTGAGACGCAGCCTGCCCTGCTGCGGCACGATCAGCATTTCGCCGTCGGCATTGGTGAAGGCGCGCTTTTCCATCGGGCGGTTGGCGGCGTAGAGGTGGACGGCCAGGCCCTCGCCCGCCGCCGGGTCGCCCGCGCCGCAATAGCTGATGAGGCCGTCGAGGAAATCCACCGGTCTTTCGGGGAGCGGCAGGGGGTCCCAGCGCAGGCGGTTGGGCGTCGGGGGGGCTTCGTCGAAGGGGCCGCTGCGCAGGAGGGTTTCGGCCTCATAGGGGCGGTAGGGCGGGTGATTGGCCGCTGGGCGCAGGCGATAGAGCCAGCTTCGCCGGTTTTCCGAACGGGGCGCGGTGAAGGCGGTGCCGGACAGTTGTTCGGCGTAAAGGCCATAGGGGGCGTGTTGCGGGGAGTTGCGGCCCACCGGCAGGGCGCCGGGCGCCGCCTCCGTCGCGAAATGATTGCCGAAGCCTGTCAGCATGGCGGCTGCGGATGGCCTGCTCTCTCCCATTTCGGCGCGACTCCTGTGGTATCAATTGTTACCATCATAGCGCTTTGCCGATGAAGTATCAAATGTTACCAGTTGCGGATGACCGCCAAGACGCTGCGCCTCGATCAGTTCATTCCCTATCGCCTGTCCTTCACGGCGGCGTTGCTGAGCGACACCATCGCGCAAAGTTATGAGAGGCTGTTCGGGATCAGCATTGCGGAATGGCGGGTCATCGCCTGGGTGGCGGAGCTTGGCGGCGTTACGCAGCAGCAGATCTGCGCCCGGAGCCGCATGGACAAGGTGACGGTCAGCCGGGCGGCGATTGCGTTGACCGGGCGGGGGATTGTTCAGCGCCTGCCCAATGCGGAGGACCGGCGGTCGCATCTGCTGGCGCTGACCAAAGAAGGGTGGCGGTTGCATGGGGCCATCGCGCCCAGAGCGCTGGAGCTGGAGAGCGGGATATTCTCGCATTTCAGTGCGGAGGAGGTGGAGGCTTTTGTGGCTATGTTGCGGCGGATCGATGCGATTGTGTTGGGGGAAAAGGAGGAGGAGAGAGGATAGTCCTTTTACCCATCGCCTCAGTGAGATGCGTCCACTTGAGGTTCAGGGCGGGGCCTTTCAGAACGCTCCGCTTGGGAGGCCCAATGGATGCTGAAAGGAGTTCAGCATGACGGGGAGTGGGGGCGCTCCTTAAACCGCCTCGCTCCGTCCTGAAATGTCCCGCGCCACGGTCAGGACCGCTTGCGCCAGCGGGCCCAGCGGGGCGCGGTCGGAGACGATCACGCCGATGCGGCTCCCCTCCTCCGCGTCGGGCAGGGCGAAGGTGCGCACCCAGTCCAGACCGTCCAGCAGCATCGCATGGCTGTCGGGCACGATGGAGCAGAGCCGCCCCTGCCGCACCAGCGCGAACAGGGCGACATAGCTGTCCGCCGTCACCACCGGGCGCAGCGCGAGGCCACGCTCGCCCAGCCGGGCGTCCAATATGCGCCGGTTCTGCATGCCCTGATGGAGCAGGCACAGCGGCAGGGCGGCGACATTCTCCCAGTCCGGCGGGCGCTTTTCATCCAGCACGCCGCGCGCCGCCACCAGCATGTAGCGCTCGACATAAAGGGGCGCGGCCAGCATGTGGGAGGGCGGCTCGAAATCCAGATAGGTGAGGCCGGCGTCCAGTTCGAACGCGGCGAGCTCCCGCTCGATCTGGCGCGAGGTCAGCGCCCGGACCAAGATGTTGAGGCCGGGATGCCGCTCCAGCAGCGCCTCCACCAGCGGGCCGACGGCGGGCATGGCGGCCGGGATCGCGCCCAGGCGCAATTCGCCCTGCAAGGGGCCCTTGGCGACCGCCGCCGCCTGCATCAGATTGTCCGCCGCCGCGACAAGCTGCTGCGCCCAGGGGAGGATCGCCCGGCCTTCGTCCGTCAGGCCAGCGTAGCGGCGGTTGCGCTGGATCAGGCGTTTGCCGAGTTGCGCCTCCAGCGCGGAAATGCCGGCCGAGAGCGTGGGTTGCGAGACATGGCAGGCGGCGGCGGCGCGGGCGAAATGCCCTTCCCTCTCCAGGGCCAGGAAATATTGAAGAAGGCGGGTCTGCATGCGCGCTTTGCTCTCTTTTTTCCGGCTGATAGGGCAAAGTGGCGCTCCGTAGAAGCCGGGTCTGGACGATGGGCGCAACTCTCACTATATACCGCTCGGTATGGAAACACAGACTCAGACAGCGAGGGGACGCCCGAGGGAGTTCGATCCCGAAGAAGCGCTCAGTGCCGCGCTGACCGTCTTTTGGCGGCGCGGCTATGAAGGCGCGTCGATGGCGGAACTGACCGAGGCGATGGGCATCACCAAGCCCAGCCTCTACGCCTGTTTCGGCAACAAGGAATCGCTGTTCCGCAAGGCGCTCGACCTCTATGAGCGCGACAAGCTGTGCTACATCAAATCCGCGCTGGACGAACCCACCGCAAAGGGCGTGGCGGAACGGCTGCTGCGCGGGTCGCTGGCGATCCAGACCGGGACGACCGATCCGCATGGCTGCCTGGGCGTGATCAGCGCGGTCGCCTGCGCCACCCAGGCCGAGTCGATCCGCGACGAGGTCATCGCCCGCCGCGCCTCCTCCGACGCGGCCCTGGTGGCGCGGCTGGAACGGGCGCGGGAGGAAGGCGACTTTCCCGACACGATCGAGCCGAAGGCGCTGGCCACCTATCTGACCGCCGTGGTGCAGGGCATGGCCGTGCATGCGGGCGCGGGGATGTCGCGCGAACTGCTGGAGCAACTGGTGGAGACGACGCTGGCCGTCTGGCCGGGGAAGTGACGGAAAACCGGGCTTTCCGGAATTCCATACCGAAAAATTACCAAACGGTATAAAAAGCCTGTTGACCCTGCTGCTGCACCGCATTATATACCAGTCAGTATTGAATAGACCTGCTCTCCAAAAGGGGTCACATGATGCGGACGTTTCTCAAACCCTGTCGTCGCTGACGACCTGACGCGACCAGCCCAACAGGGCGGCGCGACCTGACCATCATTCCATTGTTCGACGCGCGGCCCGCCGGTCGCGCGGCGGAGAGGTTTTTTTCCACGTTCGGCCGGGATGGCTCGCAGCGGACGACGATGCGTCGGCCCGATTCCCGGTTGCGCGTCATGCACAGGGGAATTGCCATGGCATTTCTGCAACTTGCCACGCTGGCCGAAGATGGCGGAGCGATTGGCGTCAAAAGGGCGGCGAACGCCGGTTTCGCGCCCGTCGAATGGCAGATCATCCAGCTTGCGCGGCGGGACGGCCTGTCGTCGCTGCGCGCGCCGGACCGCTGGGACCGGGTGAAAAGCTGGATATTTGGGGAGCGGGCCAATCCGCGCCTTGCCAACAAGCGGCTGGAGAGCCTGCGCCGTTTGGCGGTCGACGCCTGGCATCGCGGCTATGCGGTCCGCCCTTCCTTCCTGAAGGCCTTTTTGAAGGCCGGATTCAACGAGGGCCAGCTCGAAACATTGCTGGCCAGCATCAGCGCGCAACGGCGCTTCCAAGGTTCCCGGAGCTGACACCCATGAACATGCACACCCCCATCGACGTCGACACCAGGTCGGCAACCCCCCTCGCCCGCTGGCGAAAGCGCCATGTTTCGCTGGGCGTGATCGCGCTCGCCATCCTGGGCGGGGTGACGTGGAAGCTGATCGACAGGCCCGAGGCGCAGGCCGCCGCCACCCCGCTGGTCACCGTGGGCGTCTCCGCCCCGCTGACCCGCGCGGTGACGCAGTGGGACGATTATGTCGGACGCTTCGCGCCCAGCCAGACGGTCGAGATTCGTCCCCGCGTGTCGGGGTCGGTGACGGCGATCCACTTCAGGGACGGCGATTATGTGAGGGCGGGGCAACTGCTCTTCACCATCGATCAGCGGCCTTTCCTCGCGGCTCTGGCGGAGGCGAAGGCCAGCACGGCGAGCGCCCGCAGCGCCTTGCTGCTGGCGCAGAATGATTATAGCCGCGTCCAGCGTCTGACGGGGGACGAGGCGGTTTCGGCGAGTGAAGTGGACTCGCTCCGGTCGCGGTTGCAGGCGGCGCAGGCCGCGCTGGCGGGGGCGCAGGCGCGGGAGCGGCAGCGGGCGCTCGACATGGAGTTCACGCAGGTCCGCGCGCCGATTTCGGGGCGGGTTTCGGACCGGCGGGTCGATATCGGCAATCTCGTCTCGGCGGGTGAAGGGGCGGGCGCGACATTGCTGACGACGGTCAACAAGCTCGATCCCATTTATTTCAACTTCGACGCTTCCGAGGCGCTGTACCTGAAGTCGCAGCGCGACAGGGGCGCTGGCGGGGCGGTCGAGGTGCGGTTGCAGGATGAAGCGGATTATCGGCACAAGGGGCGGCTGGACTTCACCGACAATGGGCTCGATCCGCGTTCGGGGACGATCCGGGTGCGGGCCGTGTTCGACAATCCGGACATGTTCCTGACGCCGGGGCTGTTCGGCAATATGCGGCTGGCCAATGGCGGCAAGGTCAATGCCTTGCTGGTGCCGGATGAGGCGATCCAGTCCGATCAGGCGCGCAAGACCGTGCTGGTGGTCGGGCGGGACGACAGCGTCGCGGCGAAGCCGGTGGAGCTGGGTCCGGTGGTGGACGGGCTGCGCATCATCCGCGCGGGGCTGACGCCCGGCGACCGGGTGATCGTGTCGAACATTCAGGCGGCCATGCCGGGTGCGAAGGTCGCGACGAAGCCGGCGGCGATCAAGGCGGCTCCGGCGCCGGTTGCGGCGGTGGATGCGGCGGCGCCGGTTGCGGCGCAGGCGACCTTTGCGCGCTAAGGCATCACCCCCTCCCCGTTCGGGCTGAACCTGTCGAAGCCCTGCACTTTTCCTTGAAGAGAAGTGAAGCCCCCTTCGACTGCCTGCAAGGCAGGCGCTCAGGACAGGCTTCGACAAGCTCAGGGCGAACGGAGGCAGAGGTAGGAAATCAAGCTGAAACGCGCGCTCCCCGGATCGCGAACCCCTTTTCACGCCATCGAGGAATTCGTCCGATGCGCCTCTCCCGTTTCTTCATCGACCGGCCGATCTTTGCCGCCGTGATCGCGGTGATCATCACCGTGGTCGGGGCGATCGCCTTTGTCGGTCTGCCCGTTTCGCAATATCCCGACATCGTGCCGCCCACAGTCACGGTGTCCGCCCAATATCCCGGCGCATCCGCCGAAACCGTCGCGTCCACCGTCGCCGCGCCGATCGAGCAGGAGATCAACGGCGTCGACGACATGCTCTACCAGAGCAGCCAGTCGACCGGCGACGGCAAGGTCACGATCACCGTCACCTTCAAGGTCGGCACCGATCTGGACGCCGCGCAGGTGCTGGTCCAGAACCGCGTCGCCGTCGCCATCCCGCGCCTACCCGAAGAGGTGCAGCGGCTGGGCGTCGTCACGCGCAAGACCACCCCGGAATTCCTGATGGTCGTGAACCTCCAGTCGCCGGACGGGACGTTCGACCGCGATTATATCTCCAACTATGCGCTGACGCAGGTGCGCGACCGGCTGGCGCGGCTGGACGGCGTGGGCGACGTGCAGCTTTTCGGATCGCGCGACTATGCGATGCGCATCTGGATCGACCCCGACCGCGCCGCCGCGCTCAACCTGACGGCGGGCGAGATCGTGCAGGCCCTGCGCGCCCAGAATGTGCAGGTGTCCGCCGGTTCCATCGGCCAGCCACCTTATGATCGCGGTGAAGCCTTCCAGCTTGGCGTCGAGATGCAGGGCCGCCTGACCGAGCCGCAGCAGTTTGCGGACATCGTCATCCGCACCGATGCGGACGGCCGCCAGGTCCGGGTGGGCGACGTCGCCCGCGTCGAACTGGGCGCGCAGGATTATGGCATCAACACCTATCTGTCGAACAAGCCGACCGTCGTCATCGCGACGATGCAGCGCCCCGGCTCCAACGCGCTGGACGCGGCGGAGAAGGTGAAGGCGGAGATGGAGCAGCTTTCCAAGCGCTTCCCCAAGGGGCTGGAATATAGCGTCATCTACAATCCGACCGAATTCATCGCCCAGTCCATCGACGCCGTCTATCACACGCTGTTCGAAGCGGTGATCCTGGTCGTGCTCGTCATTCTGGTCTTCCTCCAGAACTGGCGCGCGGCGGTCATCCCGATCATCGCCATTCCGGTCTCGCTGATCGGCACGGCGGCGATCCTGGCGGGGCTGGGTTATTCGCTGAACAATCTGTCGCTGTTCGGGCTGGTGCTGGCCATCGGCATCGTCGTCGACGACGCCATCGTCGTGGTCGAGAATGTCGAGCGCAATATCGAGCATGGCATGTCGCCGCTGGAGGCCGCCCGCGTCTCCATGGATGAGGTGTCCACGGCGCTGATCGCCATCGTCCTCGTCCTGTGCGCGGTGTTCGTGCCGACTTTGTTCATCACCGGCATTTCGGGCGCTTTCTACCAGCAGTTCGCCGTCACCATTTCGACCGCGACGATCATTTCGCTGATCCTCTCGCTCACTCTGTCTCCGGCGGCGGCGGCCTTGCTGCTGAAGTCCAAGCCCCATGCCCAAAATGGCGGGCATGATCTGGACAATGCGCCGCGCTGGCGCCAATTGGCCGGGCAGGCGGCCGACCGCTTCAATCGCGGCTTCGACCGGCTGAGCGCTGGCTATGCCCGCCTCACCCGCTTCCTCGTCGCGCGGCCCAAGAAGATGCTGCTGACCTATTCGGGGCTGATCGCCGCCACCATCGCCCTGTTCTGGGTGACGCCCGGCGGCTTCATCCCCGCGCAGGATCAGGGCTATTTCCTCGCAGTCGTGCAACTCCCCTCCGGCGCGTCGCTGGAGCGCACCGACAAGGTGACGCGGGAGGTCGCGGCGAGAATCCTGCCGGTCAAGGGGCTGCGCGGCGCGGTGATGTTCGCCGGTTTCCATGGCCCTTCGCAGACGCAGGCGCCCAACAGCGCCGCCATCTACTTCCCGTTCAAGACCTTCGCCGAGCGTCGGCAAGAAGGCGTCACCTATGCCGGGATCATGGAGCAGGCGAACAAGGCCGTCGCCGGTTATGACAAGGCCCGCATCCTGCTCGTGCCGCCGCCGCTCATCCAGGGCATCGGTTCGGCGGGCGGATACCGCCTGATGGTGCAGGACCGCGAGGATCATGGCTATGCCGGGCTGAACAAGGTCGCCCAGGACTTCATCGCCAAGGCGAACCAGACGCCCGGACTCAACATGGTCTATACGCTGTTCGATGTCGGCACGCCCCGCGTCTATGCCGATGTGGACCGGCGCAAGGCCGACCTGCTGGGCGTGCCGCCGGAGCGCGTGTTCGAAGCGATGCAGGTCTATCTGGGCTCCGCCTTCGTCAACGACTTCAACCTGCTGGGGCGCACCTATCGCGTGACCGCGCAGGCCGATGCCGACCATCGCGGCACGGTGGCGGACATCGCCAATCTGAAGACCCGGTCGAACAGCGGGCAGATGGTGCCCATCGGTTCCGTCTCGACCTTCAGGGACAAGACCGGTCCCTATCGCGTGGTGCGCTACAACCTGCTGCCGGCGGTGGAGATCGACGGCGATACCGCGCCCGGATACAGTTCGGGCCAGTCGCTGACGACGATGGAGAAGCTGGCCGATTCCACCCTGCCCGCCGGTTATGGCAAGGAATGGACGGGCGTCGCCTATCAGCAGGTGATCGCCGGCAATACGGCGGGCGTCGTCTTCGCCATGGCGGTGTTCTTCGTCTTCCTGGTGCTGGCGGCGCAATATGAAAGCCTGACGCTGCCGCTGTCGATCATCCTGATCGTGCCGATGTGCCTGTTCGCGGCCATGCTGGGCGTGAACCTGCGGGGCATGGACAATAATATCCTGACGCAGATCGGGCTGGTCGTGCTGATCGCCCTGGCGGCGAAGAACGCGATCCTGGTGGTCGAGTTCGCCAAGCAGGCGGAGGAGGAACAGGGCCTGTCGCCGGTGGATGCCGCCGTTCAGGCGGCGCAGACCCGGTTGCGTCCGATCCTGATGACCAGCTTCGCCTTCATCCTGGGCGCGGTGCCGCTGGTGATCGCGAGCGGGGCGGGCGCGGAGCTGCGGCAGGCTTTGGGCACGGCCGTCTTCTTCGGGATGACCGGCGTGACGGCGTTCGGCCTGCTTTTCACCCCCACTTTCTATGTCGTGTGCCGCGCATTGGGCGACCACTTTTCCCGCAAGGGCAAGGGTCAGGCCCCCGCCGCGCTGCAACCCGCCGAATAAGGAACGGCATGATGATCAAGACACTCCTCCCCCTCCTGCTCGGTGCGTCGGCCCTGACCGCCTGCGCCGCAGGGCCGGACTATAAGGCCCCGGCTACCCCGACCGCTGCTGCCGGGGCCTTTATCGGCGCGGCCGGTCCGGCGGCCAGCACAGCAGTCAGCATGGCTGAGGCCGACGAGCATTGGTGGCGGCTCTACAGCGATCCGGTGCTGGACGGGCTGGTGCAGGACGCGCTGAAGGCCAATAGCGACATCCGCGTGGCCGTCGCCCGGCTGGAAAAGGCCCGCGCCCAGTTGCGCGGCGCCCGTTCCGACAGGCTGCCGCAGACGACATTGAGCGGTTCGCCCAGCTATGGCCGGGCGTCGGCGGCCCAGACGCTGCCGGGAGCCGACCGCGAGAACTGGACCGTCGATGCGGGGTTGAACGTCGCCTATGAGGTCGATCTGTTCGGGCGGGTGAAGCGCAGCATCGAGGCGGCGAAGGGCGACGTCAACGCCGCGTCGGCCGATGCCGACGCGGTGCGCGTGGCGGTGGTCGCGGACACGGTGCGCGCCTATGTCGACGCGACCAGTTCGGCGGAGCGGATCGCGGTGGCGCGGCAGACGGTGGCGCTGCTCGACAACAGCATCCGCATCACCAATGCGCGGTTCGAGGTGGGCCGGTCGGACCGGCTGGACGTGATCCGCGTGACGGCGCTGCGCGACCAGCAGGCGGCGATCATCCCCAGCCTGATCGCGGACCGGGACAGCGCGCTGTTCCGGCTGGCGACGCTGACGGGGCGGACGCCGCAGGAGCTGCCCGCGCCGGTGCAGGACCAGAAGACGACGCCCGGCCTCAGCCAGCCCATACCGGTGGGGGACGGACGCGCTTTGCTGGCCCGGCGTCCGGACGTGCGGGCCGCCGAGCAGCGGTTGGCCGCCGACACGGCGCGGATCGGGGTGGCGACGGCGGACCTTTATCCGCGCATCACGCTGGGCGGATCGATCGGCACGACGGCGGTGGGCGGCGGCGATATTTTCGGCGGCGGGCCGTTCCGCTGGCTGCTGGGGCCGCTGATCAACTGGGCCTTTCCCAACAGCCAAGCCAATCGCGCAAGGATCGCGGCGGCAAGGGCCGATGCCGACGGGTCGCTCGCGGCGTTCGACGGCACGGTGCTGCAGGCGCTGGAGGAAACCGAGACGGCGCTGTCCGTCTATGCCCATGCGCTGGAGCGCCGCGATACGCTGAAGGCCGCGCGGGAGGCTGCCGGGCGGGCGGCCCGCATCAGCCTTGCCCGGCAGCGGGAGGGGCAGATCGATTTCCTGACCGTGCTGGATGCGCAGCGGACGCTGGCAGCGGCGGAGAGCGATCTGGCGACCGCCAACCGGGCGGTGGCCTTCGCCCAGGTCGACCTGTTCAGGGCGCTGGGCGGCGGCTGGACCAGCAGTTGAGCCCGCAGCGCGGCGGCGGTCAGAAGCGCGCCGAAACGCGCCCATAATAGAAGCCGCCGCTCAGCCCGAACGGCGCGAAATTGCCGTAGGCGCCCGATCCGTCATAGGCGATCACGCCATGGCGGTCGGGATAGACGTCGAACAGATTGTTCGCGCCGACCGACAGCGTCAGCCGATCGCTGATGTCATAGCCGACATCGAGGTCCGCGATCCATTTCGCGCCGAAGCGCCGGTCGCCGGTCGCGACATTGCTCGATTCCACATAGCGGCCGAAGCGGGTCAGCCGCGCCAGCGCATGCAGGCGGCCCAGCGACCAGTCGTTCGTCAGCACCAGCTTCGTGCGCGGGGTCGCGGCGACGAGGTCGCGCTGCGCCTGGCGCCCGAACAGGGTGACGTTGAGCGAGGCGAGTTCCGGCGGCGTGTCGACGACATGGGTGATCTTCGTGCGGTTATAGCTGTAGGCCGCGTTCAGGCGGAAACTGCCGAGCGCGCCGGTGCGCAGCGTATATTCCGTCACGACGTCGATGCCGCGCGTGCGGGTGTCGATGGCGTTGGCGAAGAATTGGGCGCTGTCGACATCATCGATGCCGTTGGCGACCAGGATCGCGCGGATGGCCGCGCCTCCATTGGCCGCCGTGCCGAGGAATTCGGTCTTGACGATGCGGTCGTCCACCGCGATCTGATAGGCGTCGACGGTGAGGCGGAACGGGCCGCGCTCAAAGGACAGGCCCGCCGTGTAGTTGAGCGACTTTTCCGGCTTGAGCGGGGTGGCGCCCAGCGCCTGCGCGGCGATGCTGCCGACCGGCAGGAATTTCGATGTGGTGCTGACCCGGTTATTGCCGATGATCGTCGCCGTGTTCTGCGTGGTCGAAAAGCCGCCCTGCGCCAGCGAGGGAGCGCGGAAGCCGGTGTTGACGCCGCCACGGACGGCAAGGCCGGGCGCGAACTCATAGCGGGTCGAGAATTTGCCCGACACCGTGTCGCCCGCGCTGTCGTCATAATGTTCGAAGCGCCCGGCGACGCCGACGAACCAGCCGGGCGTCAGGTCGGTCGACAGGTCGACATAGGCGGCGATGTTGTTGCGGCTGAGCGTCGCCTCGTCCGCCGGAGAGGTTCCGGTGAAGGAAACCAGTCCCGGCGATGGCGACCGCCCGCCATAGGCGTTGCCGAAGGGCGTTCCGTCGGCGGGGATCACATAGCCGCCGTCGCGGTAGCTGTCCGGCTCCCCCGCGCGGTTGCGGAACTTCTCCCAGCGATGCTCGAACCCGATGGCCACGTCGAGCGGACGGGCC
This sequence comes from Sphingobium sp. PNB, assembly GCF_019873065.1. Lineage (NCBI taxonomy): Bacteria > Pseudomonadati > Pseudomonadota > Alphaproteobacteria > Sphingomonadales > Sphingobiaceae > Sphingobium > Sphingobium sp. PNB. The sequence goes on along the minus strand of NZ_JAINEZ010000001.1, from coordinate 32,654 downwards.
GTGCCTATGTCGTAGCCGCGGGTGAATTCCAGATTGTTGACCCAGAGGTCCTGTATCTGCTTGCCCATGAAGAAGCTTGTCGGGCTGGACGGGCCGAGCGAAGGGTTGAGGGTGCCTTCGGCGCCCAGCTTCACATGATCCCGCCCATAGCTGGTGGAGAGGTCGAACGACCAGCCTGCCGTCAGATCGCCGCGCAGGCCGATGGCGGATTGCCAGTCCCATTCCTCGATGCGCCGGCGCGCCTGGAAGCCGGAGGGATAGAGGCCGGGAAGGGATGTCTGGCCCTGCACATTCGCCTGCCCGCCATAGCCGGTGGTCGCCGGGAAGATCGCGCCGCGCTTGTCATCGATGTCGCGATAGCTGAGGGTGGAAAAGCTGTAGGCGGTCAGCGCGCCGAGGGGCAGTTCGGCATTGACCGATCCGTTGACGATCTTGTCCCGGTTGGACCGGCCATAGCCGCCCGCGATCAGATGATCCGCATGGGCCTCGCGCGGGTCCGGGGCGCCGTTCACGAAGGGATAGACATAGGGCACGGGTTCGGCGGAGCTGTCGGCGCGGTCGTGATACTTCCCCTCCACGGCGATGCGGACGAAGCCGTCGCCGCCGATGCGGGTGCCGTAGCTTAGCCCCTGCTGCACCAGTGCGCCGCCCTTTTCGTAAAGCTGCCCGGCGGTGGCTGAGAAGGAGCCGCCCTCCGGCGCGTCGTCCAGCAGGATGTTGATGACGCCGGAAATCGCGTCCGACCCATATTGGGCGGCGGCGCCGTCGCGCAGCACCTCGATCCGGCCCACGGCGTTGGTGGGGATGAGGTCGATGTCGACCGGGGTGGAACCGCCCGATATGCGCGAAAGGTTATTGATGAGCGCGGTCGTGTGCCGCCGCTTGCCGTTGACCAGCACCAGCAGATAATCGCCCGACAGGCCCCGGATGGAGATGGGGCGCACGCTGGCCGAGGTGCCGCCGCCGCCCAGCGCCGGCATGGTGAGGGAGGGGATGATGTTGCCCAGCACTTCCTTGAGGCCCGTGCGGCCGGTGGCCTGCAATTCCTGGGGACTGATGACGTCGATGGGCACGGGGCTGTCCGCCACCGTCCGGCCCCCGCCCCGGCGCGTGCCGGTGACGACGATGGCCGATCCGGCGGCTTCCGCATCGTCGGCGGCGGCAAGCTCCTGCGCGGCGGCGAAGGATGGAAGGACGGCGCCGGAAAGTGCGGCGCCGGCGAGAAGCAGGCTTTTCATCGGAGATCCTTCGAAATGAAAAAGGAGAGCGTCAGTCCCGCCGGGCCAGGGTCGTGGCGTTGAAGGACGGGTCATAGGCGCCGCGAATGTCGGGCAGCGCGGGGATGATGCCGGCGCGGCGGTAACGGGCAAAGATTTCGGCCTGTTCGCGAACCAGATCATCGTTTATCGGTTCCGCCGTGCCGATATAGGCCGTGATGGAGAAGCGGGCGACCTTGAAGGGCAGGCCGGTCTCCTGCGCCAGCGTCCGGGCGAAGGCGTCGGGATGCGCCGCCGCCCAGCGCCGCGCCCGGCTCAGCCGCGCCAGGAAATCGGCCAGTATCGGCCGCTTGGCGTGGATCGCGGAGTCCGATGCCGCAAAGAAACCCGTCTGGGCGGGAAGGCCGCTGGCATCGGCCAGCACCCGGTCGCCATTTTCCATGACAGCGATGCCGACATAGCTGCCCCAGGTCGACCAGGCGTCGATCGCGCCGCTTTCCAGCGCCGCCTTGGCCGCGCCGTTGTCGAGATAGGTCCAGCGGACATCGGACGACGCAAGGCCCGCTTGTTCGATCAGGCGGAGCGCCAGATCCTGCCCGGCCGAACCGCGCACCGTGGCAAGCTTGCGCCCCTTGAGCTGCGCCACGGACCGGACCGGCGAGTCCTTCGGCACGACGATGGCGGAGGCGCGGCCAACGCCGGGGCCCTGCGGGCGATAGGCGAAGACCGCCTTGATCTTCGCGCCGCCCGCATAGGCGAAGGCGAAGGGCGGAGCGCCGACGCCCCCCACATCGATCGCGCCCGCGGCCAGCGCCTCCAGCAAGGGAGAGGCCGCCGGAAACTGCGCCCATTCGATCCGGTAGGGCAGATCGTCCAGTTCGCCGGCGGCGCGCATCAACGCCTGCGCGCCGCCGCGCTGATCCCCGATCTTCAGGACGGGGCGGCCCGGATCGCCCCCGCCATGCGGGCGGAGCGAGGCGAAGCCGATGGCGGCGAGCGCGATCAGGGCGAAGAGGACGATCCAGGGAAGAAGAACCCTGCGCCGGGAGAGGATGGTGCGCGTCATGGCGTCTCCAGGACCGGCGGCGGCGGCAGCCGCAACCGGCCCGCCAAGGATCAGAGGTTCGCGTAGAGCGGTTCGTCCGCGATCAGGATGCGTTCCAGCACGCGCGGGAAATCGCCATAGTTGCGCACGGCATAGTGAACCGCCGCCCGATTGTCCCAGAAGGCGACCGAGTTGGGACGCCAGGAAAAGCGGACCTGATATTCGGGCCGCTTATATTGCCGGACGATCTCCTCCAGCAATTCGCGGCTCTCCGCCAGTTCCACGCCCAATATCTGCGGCCGCTGGGTATAGTTGACCCAGAGGATCTTCTGCCCGGTTTCGCGATGGGTGCGCACGACGGGATGCGCGACGATCGGATAGTCGTGCCCAGCGCCGACCAGAGCTTCCCGGAAGTCATGGGTGACGTGCAGCCCCTCCAGCCGCGCCTTGACGTCGTCCGACAGCCCTTCATAGGCGAGATGCGCGTCGACCCAGATGGTGTCCCCGCCGACATCGGGCAGGGTGACGGCGCGCAGCACGGCGCCCCAGGTCGGCACCAGCCGCCAGCTCGTGTCGCTGTGATAGGCGTCGCCCGGCCTTACGTCCCGATGGATGCGCTTTTCATATCGGGCCGCGTCGGCCGCCGCGATCTTGTGGATGGGCGCGATCCTGGAATCGGCGGTGGTGCTGGGATGGGTGTAGAGCGGGCCGAAGGCCGCGGCGAAGGCGGCATGCTGTTCATTGGTCAGCGGCTGGTCGCGGAAGAACACGACCTTGTAGCGCAACAGGGCGGCGCGGATCGCGTCGCGCTGTCCGGGGGAAAGCGGCCTGCTGAGATCGACGCCGTCGATTTCGGCGCCGATGGTCGGTTGCAGGGGGCGGATGCCGATGATCCCATCGGCGCGGTCCAGAATATCTGCTGCTGCGGAGGACATATCATCACCTTTCAAGGTCGCCGGACGATTTCCGTGCAGGACCATTGCTAAGGGATGGATGCGCCGTCCGGTTATGATGATTGGTCGGCATGCTTTGAATATACGAATATTATTGGCAATACTCATTCATGTGGAAATACGGTTCGTTCAATATCATTGCCTTGGCGGAACAATTGATCGATCCTCCTATTCCAATCATTCATGGTTCTTCGGGCAGAGAAAATAACTGTTCGCCGTCCGAAGCCTGTAGATCGGAACGGAAGGAGCGTCGCCACATCCGGTCGGGATCGTGGCAATTGCCGGAATAACGGAGATCGCGCCGATGGATTATGTGACGATCGATTTCGAAGCGAGCTGCCTTCCCCGTCATGGCCGGTCCTTTCCCATCGAGGTCGGAATAGCCGATGCGAAGGGCGCCCGGTCCTGGCTGATCCGTCCCCTGACCGACTGGCGCGCATGGGACTGGACGCGGGAAGCGCTGGACCTGCACGGCATAAGCCCGGAGCAGCTGGAGCAGGAGGGCATGCCGGCCGATCGGGTCTTCGCCGAACTCGACCGGGCGGTCGGCGGACGGCGCCTTGTCGCGGACAGCGGCATCGACGGTTATTGGTGGGATATGCTGGCGAAGGCCGCCGGCCGGGAAAGCGCCCGTCCGATCGAGCATGTCTCCGCCATCCTCGACACGCTGGCGGTGACGAGCGAGGACATATTCGCGGCGCAGCGGCATGCGGACCGGCTTTGCCCGGCCCGCCATCGCGCGGCGAACGATGCGCTGTGGCTGTGGACAGTGTTGGCGAAGCTGGAACCGTGCGCCGGGGAGTTGCCGCATCCGGCATATTTGCCGTCGCTGCCCAATTACGAGCCGCGCTCAATGGTTTTGCAGAATCGATAAATGGCCGACCATTATGCGTTGGTCGGCCGATGGGCGGAATAATAGACCGGTCCGCGCCAATCATTGAGCGAGAACCGATCATGTCCCAGCACCGTCACATCAAGCTCGGCTTCATCCTGCACGGCGTCGGCCGCACCTGGAACGACTGGCGGCACCCCGGCCGCGACGTCAATGCCAGCACCAGCCTGGCCTTTTACCAGAAGCAGGCGGCCACCGCCGAACGCGGCAAGTTCGATTTCCTCTTCGTCGCGGACAGCCTGTCGATCACGGAGAAGTCCAGTCCGCATTATCTCAACCGCTTCGAGCCGATCACCATCCTGTCCGCGCTGGCGGCGACCACATCCCGCATCGGGCTGGTGGGGACGCTGACGGTCAGCTATTCCGAGCCGTTCAACGTCGCGCGCCAGTTCGCCTCGCTCGACCATCTGAGCGGCGGCCGGGCGGGATGGAACATCGTGACGTCCTGGCTGGGCGATACCGCCGCCAATTTCAGCAAGACCGAGCATCCGCCCCATGCCGTGCGCTACCGCATCGCCGGGGAATATCTGGACGTGGTCCAGGGCCTGTGGGACAGCTGGGAGGAGGACGCCCATGTCGCGGACAAGGAAAGCGGCCAGTTCGTCGATCCGGAGCGGCTCCACCGGCTGGACCACAAGGGCGAGTTCTTCCAGGTGCGCGGGCCGCTCAACATCAAGCGGACGCCGCAGGGCCAGCCGGTCATCTTCCAGGCGGGCGCTTCGGACGACGGGCGCAATTTCGCGGCGAAGCGGGCGGAGGTCATCTTCACCCATGCCGAGGACGAGGAGGCGGGCCGGGCCTATTATGCCGATGTGAAGGCGCGGGCCAAGGGTTTCGGCCGCGATCCGCACCAACTGTTCATCCTGCCGGGAATCGCCCCGATCGTCGGAGAGACGGACGAGGATGCGGAGGCGCGTTATCGCGAACTGGCGTCGCTGGAATCGATCGATACCGGCCTTGGCTTCCTGTCGCGGACCTTCAACGACCATGATTTCCGCCAATATGATCTGGACGCGCCCTTTCCGGACGTCGAGCATATCGGCATCAATAGCCAGCAGAGCGCGACGTTGCGGATATTGGCATTGGTGCGCGCCGAAAAGCTGACCCTGCGGCAAGTGGCCGAAAGGCTGGCGACGCCGCGCGGCGCCTTCGTCGGATCGCCCGAGACCGTTGCCGACCGGTTGCAGCAATGGTTCGAAAGCGGCGCCGCCGACGGCTTCGTCGTGTTCGAGCCGCTGCCCGGGCAGCTCGACCTGTTCGTCGACAGGGTGATCCCGATCCTGCAGGCGCGCGGGCTGTTCCGCACCGAATATGAAGGCACCACCTTCCGCGAACATCTGGGCTTGGCCCAGCCGGACAATCGCTACAGCAGCAAAGCGGCCGAAAAGAGCGCCGCCTGATCGCCCGCGGGCCGGGCTTTGACGGAGGGGAGCGGCAAGGTCGCTCCCCCTTGCAGCCGGTCGGATCGCGAACCGGAGCGGGATCGATCGTCCGGAAATCGCCCTATATTCCGCACCGTTCCATCTATGACGAAAACTCGATTGCCTCAATAATCTACCGATATAGTAGATAATTCAGCGCAGGGACGGGGCCGAAGCCATGTCCCGCCCGCGCGGATCATGCGACAAATCATAAGCAGGGGGACTTCATGCATTCGGTGAAAATCTGGGCCGGGGCCGGCGTGGCCCTGGCGGCGGTGGCGCTTGCCCAAGGCGCGCAGGCGCAGGTGCAGCCCGCCGACAATGCGGCAGCGGCGGCCGCGAGTGAACGCGACGCGATCATCGTCACGGGTACGCGCCGGACGGATCGCACGGTCAGCGAATCCGCCGTGCCGGTGGACGTCTTCAGCGCCGGCGACCTGGCGTCGCAGGCGACCAGCGACATCAAGGCCGCGATCAAGAATCTGGTTCCCTCCTTCAACCTTCAGCGCAACGCGCTGTTCGACGGATCGGCCTTCGTCCGGCCGCCGACGTTGCGCGGCCTGCCGCCGGACGAGACGCTGGTGCTGATCAACGGCAAGCGCGTCCACCGTTCCGCGCTGGTGCAGGTGAGCGGCGGGTCGCTCGCCGCCGGGTCGCAGAGCGCCGACCTGTCGCAGATTCCCGGCGCGGCGGTCCAGCGGGTCGAGGTGTTGCGTGACGGCGCCGCCGCCCAATATGGATCGGACGCGATTGCCGGCGTCATCAACTTCGCGCTGAAGAGCAATGTGGAAGGGCTGAGCCTCAACGCGCGCTATGGCGAATATTATGAGGGCGACGGGCGCGACATCCAGTTGTCGGGCAATTGGGGATTGAAGCTGGGCAATGAAGGCGGCTTCATCAACCTGACCGGCGAATATATCAACGCCCATGACACCAATCGCGCCGTACAGCGTCCGGACGCGGTGGTTCTGGAAACGCTGGGCTATGACGTCAAGCAGCCGGTGACAAAGTTCGGCAGTCCCGACACCGAAGCCTATCGCTTCTTCGTCAACGCAGAACTGCCGCTGGGCGACGACGCGCTCTATTTCTTCGGCAATTACGGCTATTCGGATCAGGTCATCGACTTCAACTACCGGCGTCCGATCGCCGTGACGACGACAGGGCCGGCCGGCAGTCCCTTCACCTTCGGCAAGTCGATTTCGCTCTATTATCTCGACCGCAATGCCGATGGGACATGGAATGCCGATGGGCGGACCTGGAATGACGCCAATATCTTTCCCAATGGCTTCACGCCGCGGTTCCGCAGCACCAATACGGACATTTCCGCTGTCGGCGGCTATAAGGGCGAAATCGGCGGACTGCATTATGACGCCAGCATCGGTTACGGCCAGAACCGGATCAAATATTATATCAGCGACACGTTCAACCCGTCGCTGGGGCCGGATTCACCGACCGACTTCTATGACGGGTCGCTGGAGCAGCGCGAGCTGAACGCCAATCTGGACCTCAGCTATCCGCTGGAGATCGGCCTTGCCAGCCCGCTCAACATTGCGGGCGGCTTCGAATATCGGCGCGAGAGCTTCCTGATCGGCGCGGGCGACGCGGCGTCCTATACGCAGGGCATCTATGCGTCCCAGACGGTGCGGCGCGCCGACGGTTCGACCTTCCTCGTCACGCATCCGGTCGGCTCCAACGGCTTTCCCGGCTATGGCCCGACATCGATCGTCGACCGGTCGCGCGCCAGCCAGGCGGCCTATCTGGACCTGGAGGTGGACGTGACGCCGCGCTTCACTCTGGGCGGGGCGGTGCGTTACGAACATTATGACGACTTCGGCGGCACGACCAATGTGAAGGCGACGGCGCGTTATGCGTTCAGCGACGCCATCGCGTTGCGCGGGGCGGCCAGCACCGGCTTCCGCGCGCCGACGCCGGGGCAGCTTTACCTGCGCAACCTGCAGACCTCCTTCATCGGCACCAATCCGGTGCCGGTGCAGATCGCCACATTGTCGCCCGAAGACGCCGCCGCCAGATATTATGGCGCGACCGCATTGAAGCCCGAGGAGTCGGTCAATTTCAGCGGCGGTCTTGTCCTGACGCCCACACCGTCCTTCACCATCACGGCGGACTATTATAATATCAAGGTGACGAACCGCATCGGACTGACCAGTCGGGTTTCGGTGACGGATGCGGATCGGGTGCAACTGGCCGCGCTGGGCGTGGTCGATCCCAATTCGCTGGGCGCGGTCCAATATTTCACCAATGGTTTCGGCACCCGGACCCAGGGCGTGGACTTTGTAGCGAATTATCGGGCGAATACGGGCTGGGGCAAGTTGGGATCGTCGCTGGCGGTCAATTACAACCGTACGAAGCTCAGCTATCGCCGGACCATCACCTTGCCGGGCGGACGGTCCCTGCAACTGATCGACGACGAGCGCAAGCGCGACATCGAGACGCTGCTGCCCCGCTGGCGCGGCGTGTTCACCCAGACGGCGGAGGCGGGGCCGGTCGATGTCGTCGCCCGCGCCAATTATTTCGGCAAGTTCACCAATAACCAGATTGCCTCCAATGGCGGGAACAAGACTTTCGGCGCGGAAGTCTCCTTCGATCTGGAGGTTGGCGTGAAGATCGCGGACAAGTTCCGGATCGCCGTGGGCGGGGAGAATATCTTCGACAATTATCCCGACCGCGAGACCCGGCTGCTCTATCCTTCCACGGGCGCTCCGGCGAGCGGGTTCGTCTATCCCGACGCCTCGCCGCTCGGCGTGCTGGGCGGCTTCTGGTATCTCCGTGTCTCGGCGGAGCTTTAAGGGCGTGGCGCCGCTCGACCGGCGCGCCCTGCTCCGGTCGCTGGGCGGCGCCACGCTCGCGGCGGCGCTTCCCGCTCCGGTCGTTGGTGCGACCCGGACGGACGGGGTGGGGAGCGTCGTCATCCTGGGCGCGGGCATCGCCGGGCTGGTCGCCGCAAGGGAACTGGAGCAACGCGGCGTCGACGTCACCGTGCTGGAGGCGCGCGGGCGCGTCGGCGGGCGGGTGTGGACGCTGCGCGGCGGCGACAGCTTTACCGACACAGACGGGACGACGCAGCGGGTCGGCTTTGGCGACGGGCTGTACCTGAATGCGGGCGCGGCGCGGATTCCCAGCCATCATGACGGCGTTCTGGGCCTCTGCCGGGACCTGCATGTGCCGCTGGAGGTGCTGGTGAACAGCAGCCGCAGCGCCTTCATCGCGGATGCGGACGGGCCGCTGCGGCTGCGGCAGGCGGCGAACGACCTGCGCGGGCATCTGTCCGCCCTGCTGGAAAAGGGACTGCGCGCCGGGTCGTTCGACCAGACGATCGATGCGCCCACGCGCAAGGCGCTGGAAAGCTTCCTCACCGGCTATGGAGACCTGGCGGCGGACGGCCATTATGGCGGCAGCGCGCGGTCGGGGCTGGCGCGGCCGCCGGGCGCGTTCGACGAGGTGCAGCAGGCGGTGGCGCCGCGAACGCTCGACCAGTTGCTCGCCAATCCCAATCTGGCGGGCCTGCTGTTCGAGGAAGAGATCTACATGCAGGCGACCATGCTGGCGCCCGTCGGCGGCATGGACCGGATTCCCCGCGCGCTGGCAGCATCGCTGCGCAAGCCCGTCGTCACCGGGGCGGACATAGTGGAGATCAGGCGGGCCGGCGCGGGCGTCGGCATCGTCTGGCGCGATGCGAAGGGCGGCGCGCAGGTCGTGCGGGCCGACCGCGCCATCATCACCCTGCCCCTGCCGGTGCTGGCGGGCATCAAGGGCGATTTCAGCGCGCCGGTGAAGCGGGCGATAGCCGCCGCTCATTATCAGGATACGGTCAAGGTCGCCTTCCAGAGCCGTCCCTTCTGGGAAGAGCAGCAGGTTTATGGCGGCCTGTCCTTCGTCGGCGGCGAAACCTCCGTCATCTGGTATCCGTCCGACCGTTTCCAGCAGCCGCAGGCGGTCCTGCTCGCCGCCTATATGGCATTGGACGCGGCGAAGAGCTTTGCCGCGCGGCCGATCCCGGAGCAGATCGCGCTGGCCCGCGCCGCCGTCGATCGCATCCATCCCGGCCATGGCGCGGACCTGCAATCCCCGGTCGTCGTCAACTGGCGCAAGACGCCCCATAATCTGGGGCCCTGGCTGGACTGGCATGCGGACGGCAACAGCCTGGACGATTTTCGCCTGCTCAACCAGCCCGATGGCCCTTTCCTGTTCGCGGGCAGCCATTTGTCCCAATATTCGGGCCATTGGCAGGAAGGCGCGGTGCTTTCCGCCCGGCGCGCCGCCGATGCGCTGGTACCGTCGCCCGCAAACGTCACCCCCCGTCACGCCTGAAAGAAGGAGTTTCCATCATGTCCCATCCCCTCATCCGTCCCCTCGCCGCGCTGGGCCTGCTGGTCGGCGGCGCCGGCAGCGCCCATGCCGCGTCGGAGGTCGTCCGGCATGGCGCCGAGGGCCCATCGCCCATATTGACCGGCGTGACCGTGCCCGCCGGGGCGGAGACGCTCTATCTGAGCGGGCAGGTGCCGCCCGTGGCCGACAAGGCGGCCGACCCCACGACACCCGCCGCCTATGGCGACACGCGGACGCAGACGGTCGGCATCTTCCGCAAGATCGAGGCGCTGCTGGCGGCACAGGGTTATGGCCTGCAGGACGTGGTCAAGCTGACCGTCTTCCTGGTGGGCGATCCCAAGCTGGGCGGAAAGCAGGATTTCAAGGGATTTTCCGAAGGCTACGCCCAGTTCTTCGGCACGGCGGCGCAGCCCAACAAGGTCGCCCGGTCGACGGTGCAGGTCGCCGCTCTCGCCAATCCGGGCTTTCTGGTCGAGATCGAGGCGGTCGCCGTCAAGGCGAAATAAGCGGCTCCGTTCAGAAGCTTCAAACAGCCTATGAGAAGGCCTCGTTGGTCACTGTCCCACCGCCTGGTCTAGACTTTTCCCATATTCGGAGGATTTGGACATGGCGGACACGGCGCAGCGGCGGTTGCATCTTGGCGCGATATTGGAAGGGGTCGGGGCGGATCATGTCAGTTGGCTCGACCCCGAGCTGCCGGGCGACGCCAGCATCGACATCGACTGGTATATCGACAATGCCCGGGCGGCGGAGGCGGCGAAGTTCGACCTGGTCTTCATCGTGGATTCGCCCTTCATCACGCCCGATACCGCGCCGCATTTCCTGAACCGGCTGGAGCCGCTGACCCTGCTGTCGGCGGTGGCGGCGTCGACGTCGCGCATCGGGCTGGTGGGCACGCTCACCACCTCTTACTGGGAGCCCTATAATGTCGCGCGGCAATTCGGGTCGCTCGACCAGATCAGCCGGGGCCGGGCCGGATGGAACGTCGTCACCACCGGGCTGGAGGGCGCCGCCCGCAATTATGGGCGGGAGGAGCATTTCGACCACAAGCTGCGCTATGCCCGCGCCCGCGAATTCGTCGATGTGGTGCAGGGCCTGTGGGACAGTTATGAGGACGACGCCTTCCCCCGCGACCGCGAGGCGCGCATTTTCCTGGACAAGGCCAAGCAGCACCGGCTGGACCACAAGGGCGCACATTTTTCGGTCGCCGGGCCACTGGCGCTCAGCCGGTCGCCGCAGGGACAGCCGGTGATCTTCCAGGCGGGGGACAGCAATGAGGGCCGCAACCTGGGCGCGGCCATTGCCGAGGGCACCTTCACCAGCGCGGAGGATTTCGAGACCGGGCGGGCCTATTATGCGGACATCAAGGCGCGGGCGGCGGCGCTGGGGCGCAATCCCGACCTGATCAAGGTGCTGCCCGGACTGGCGCCGATCATCGCAGAGACCGACGAAGAGGCGCAGGCCATCGCCGCGGCCGCGCAGGAAGCGCTCGACGTCGGCAAGCTGCTGGTGCAGATCGGGCGGGCGTTCAACTATCACGACTTTTCCCGCTACGATCTGGACGCGCCCTTCCCCGACCTGAGCGGCGTCACGCTGAACAGCTACAAGGGCCATGCCGAACGGATCATCCGCGTGGCGCGGGAGGAAGGGCTGACGCTGCGCCAGGCGGCCTATCGCTTCGGCCAGTGGCGGACGGACTTCGTGGGATCGCCCGAGACCATAGCGGACGAGATCGAGCGCTGGTTCACCGGGCGCGCCGCCGACGGTTTCCTGCTGCGGGTGACGCGGCCCAAGGATTTCAGGCTGTTCCGGGAGCGGGTCGTGCCGATCCTGCAGGCGCGCGGATTGTTCCGCGGCGATTATGCGCACCGCACCCTGCGCGGACATCTGGGCCTGCCGGTTCCGGAAAACCGGCATGCGCGGGAACAGCACGCGATCGCCGCGGAATGACGGAGGAAGGGATCGACCTTCAGGCCGACGTGCTGATCATCGGCGGCGGCATGGCGGCGTGCTGGGCGGCGATCGCCGCGGCGCAGGCGGGCGCCGACGTGCTGCTGGTCGACAAGGGATTCGTCGGCACCAGCGGCGTCACGGCGACGGGCGGCCCCAATCACTGGTGGGTCGCCCCCGAACCCGGCAAGCGCGAAGCCGCCGTCGAGGAACGCCATGCGCGCAGCTTCGGACTGGCCGAGCGGCACTGGATGGCGCGCATCATCGAGGAAAGCTGGATCGCCCTGCCCACGCTCGCCCGCTATTATCCCTTTGGCGGCGACGGCAGGGGCGGCACCTTCTATCCCGGCGTGCGCGGCCCGGAATATATGCGCGCCCTGCGGCGCTATGCGACCGATGCGGGGGTCCGGATCCTCGACCATCACCCGGCGCTGGAACTGCTGGTGCATGACGACGGATCGGTCGCGGGCGCGGCCGGGCATGCGCGCCTGACGGGGCAATCATGGCGGGCCCGGGCGGGCGCCGTGATCATGGCGACGGGCGGATGCGCCTTCCGTTCCGGGCTGATCGGCAGCCATGGCAATACCGGCGACGGGCTGCTGATGGCGGCGGAGGCGGGCGCCGCGCTGTCCGGCATGGAATTTTCCGTTTCCTATTCCCTCTCCCCCGCGTGGAACTCGACACGCACCCTGCCCTATTTCGCCGCGCGCTTCTTCGACCAAGACGGCCGGGAACTGGACATTCCGCCGCCCATAGGCGGGGAAGGCGCGCATCTGAGGGCACTGGCGAGCGCCATGCTGGCCGGGCCGGTCATCGCCGACCTCAGCGATGCGCCGGAGGGGTTGAAGCCGATATTGCGGCGCATCCAGCCTGCCTCCCCCACGCCGTTCGAGCGGCGCGGGCTGGATATTTTCCGGGACCGGTTCGAGATCAAGCTGTTCGGGGAAGGCACGGTGCGGGGGACCGGCGGGTTGCAGGTCGTGGACGCGCATTGCCAGACGAGCCTGACCGGACTCTATGCCGCCGGCGACAGCGCGACCCGGGAACTGGTCGCCGGGGCGACGAGCGGCGGCGGCGCGCAAAATGCCGCCTGGGCGCTGACCTCCGGCCGGATCGCCGGTGCGGCCGCGGCGGCACGGGCGAAGCGCGACGGGCGGCGTCTGGGCGCGGCGGCGCGGGCCGTCGGCCAGGCGGGGTTGCGCCCGGCCGCTTCCCCGCGCCCGGTCGATCTGAAGGCGGTCCTGCCGGTCGTTCAGCATGCCACCATCGGTTATGACGACGCCCTTTGGCGCAGCGCGCCCAAGCTGGCGCGGGCGCGTGACGCGCTGGACGGCGCGTGGCGCTTGCTGGCCGATCATGGCCAGGGCGTGGGGCTGGACAGGGTCGGGCTGCGCGAACATGCCGCGATGATCGCCGCTGCGCGCTGGGTGACCGCGGCCGCCCATCGACGCGACGAGAGCCGGGGCATGCATATGCGTGCGGACCGCCCCGCGACGGACGCCGCGCTTGCCAGCCGCCTGCTGACCGGCGGCACCGACAAGGTCTGGACCCGTTTCGAAACCCCCGCCTTGCAGGAAGCCGCCGCATGATCGCCCATATCTTCGAAGACCGGTGCACCGCCTGCCAGGCATGCGTTTCGGCCTGCCCCACCCATGTGCTGGATGCCGGGCCCGATGGCGCGCCCCGGATCGCGCGGCTGGACCAATGCCAAACCTGTTTCCTGTGCGAGCTTCATTGCGAAGCCGACGCGATCTATGTCGGTCCGGACCAGAGGCAGCCCGAAGCGATCTCGCCAGAGGCGATCCTGGCGTCCGGGCATCTGGGGCGGCTGCGCCACGACCATGGCTGGGACCGGGAGCCGGAGCCGGGCAGCACGGGCCATTTGCATGACTTCTGGCAGCTGGGCCCGCTGCTGCGCGAAGGCGCCGAGATCGCGGCGCGCCGCTATGCCGAACGCCATGCGTCCGACAGGGCGTGAGTGACGGACAGGGCGGGGAGCGATGCCGGCGCATGAGCCGGTTCTGCGGCTGTCGAACCGATCGATCCATGACGCCTGAGCAGGCGGGCCGTCCCCTCGCCTTTCCCGCATTGGCCATGGGAAAGGCGAGGCGTTCCGTCAGCCGATATGCTGGTCCACATGGTGGAGGACGGTTTCCGCTTCGGGGCGGTCGAGCCAGTCGGGGCTGACCTGCAACCAGCGCAGCACGCGCCCCGCGCCGACGAGCAGGAAAGCGGGCTGGGGCAGTTCCCAACTGCCCGTGCCCGTCACTTCACCGATCCAGCCGGCCGGCGGCGGCGAGGGACGATGATCGGGCTGGAAACTGATGTTCAGCAGCCGCGCCAGCGCGTTATCCGCGTCGGTTGCGACGAGAAAGGGCAGATCGTGCCGCGTCTTGACCTCCCGCAGCAGCAACGGCGGTTGCGGGCTCAACGCCACGAGCGGAATGCCGCGCTGGCGAAGGCCGGGGAACAGCGCATCGGCATAATAGGGCAAGGCGATATTGCAGGCCGGACAACCGGCATAGCGGAAGAAGAGGAACAGCGCGGCGCCGCCTGAGGTCAGTTCGTCCAGGCCGAACGTATCGCCCCCCACCTCCACGAAGGACAGAGGCGGCAGCACGGTGCCCGGCTGGGCCACGGCGGCGGGATCGAAACGGTCCAGCAACTGCTTGCGTTGCCGGGCATTGCCCTCAAGCTGGGCCGGGGGCCAGCTCCTCTCCCGCTCTGCCTGCAAAGCGGCATAGCGAGCCTTGAGCGTTTCGTTGACTGTCGTGGCCATGATGATCTCCTTCGCCGTGCACCTCCCTCATTTTGGCGGCGACCCGCGACCGCCACCAATGAGACTTGCCCGGCCAATCACGAAGAATGATCATAGATCGGTTGCATTCGAGGGGCCCGAGCCGGCGAACGGGCCGGTTTTCGTGAGAATTTCCCGGTCGGGTGGGCCTGTGCCGGCATGGAGATCGAAACTGGCCATCGCAGACGGGCCTAGGTGGCACCCCGCTGTTCGCCGCCCTCGCCGCTCGCCGGCGTGATCCCGGCGGCCAGGGCGAGCTGAAGCAGTTCGGTCAGGCTGTTCGCGTTCAGCCGATTCATCACCTGGGCGCGGTGCAGTTCGACCGTCCGGGGGCTGATGCCGAGCTTCTGGCCGATGATCTTGTTGGTCCCGCCGTCGACCAGGCCGACCAGCACCTCGCGTTCGCGGGGCGTCAGTCGCGCGATGCGGGCGCTGGCGTTTTCGTCCCGCGTTGGCGCCCGCGCCGAAGCCTGGCACTCCGCAATGGCGCCGGCAAGGCTGGCGCGCATCGACGCCTCGTCTCCGGCAAGGATGTAGTCGACGGCGCCCGCCTTCATCGCGGAAACCGCGCACGTCACATCGGCACCCGCCATGTCCAGCGCGATGGTGGGTATCGTGATCGCCCGCGCCCTGAGCTCGCGTGGCACGGACAGCCCCTCGTCCCGCCCCTTGCGCAGGTCCAGGAGCACGCAGCCCGGCGAGAGGACGGGCGCCATGTCGAGAAAGGCGGAACCGCTGTCGAACGTCCGTCCGCGATAACCCAGCGCCCGAACCAGCGCGCTCAGCTTGCGCGCCTCGGCCGCCTTGCCGCTCACCACATAGACATGGCGGACATCGTCCTGGGTAAGGTCTTCGGTGATCCCGCCGATCCGGGTCACAGCGCCCGTGTCGTCGAAAATCGGAAAGCTGGTGTCCCGAAGCCAGCGCATGGCGCCATCGCGGGGCCGCACGATCCGGTATTCGAACTGCACGACGTCTCCGGCCTTCACGGCGGCGAGGGCGTGGCCGACCTGCGGGCGATCCTCCGGGTGCACGTCCTTCATCCATTCGGCGAAGTCGCTCGCCGCCTCCTGACAGGGCACGCCCCAGATCCGCTCATAGGCGGCGCTCCGGTAGATGATCGCGCCGGCGACCGGGTCGCCGATCCAGATCAGGTTGCTGCTATGCGCGGCGAAGCTGCGGAATTGCGCCTCGCTCGCGCGGATCGCGGCCTCCGCCCGCCGCTGCGCCGTCACGTCGATCGCGGCGCCGATGAACCCGACCGCGCGCCCGTCGGCGAAGCTGGTGCGGCCGGAGGTGGCGATGCGGCGCGTGATGCCGTCTTCTTTCCCGATCACGCGATATTCGACATTATAGCTGCCGTCGCCACGGGGATCGACGCAGCGCGCAATCGCATCGCGGACCGGCTGGCGATCGTCGGGATGAATGCCGGCTTCGAACACCGTCATGTCGACCGGCGTATCGGCAGGCAGGCCCCACATCGCCCTTAGCCGCTCGTCCCACTCCAGCGATCCGGTGTCCGGGTTCCACGAGTAGATGCCGATGCCCACCAGTTCGGTCGCCGCCCTCAGACGGGCTTCGCTACTGCGAAGGGCGTCCGCGAACCGCCGCCATTCGCTGGTGTCGCGCGCCGGCCCGTCGTCGTCGTCGGAACAGAGCGCTTCACTGCCTTCCCGGGCGGCCGTTGGTCGTAACTCTTGCACCACGGCGCCGGCTCTCCTCAAACGCTTGCCGCCCAGTCGGCAAAAGCCGGTGACCGGGGAAGGTTCCCTAGGGATCGCCCTTATGGGTTGCGGGCGGGGCGAGCCCCAGATGGGCGCCATCCAACCAAGGAGACCGGCATGAAAGCCCTAGTCTGGCACGGCAAGGAGGACATCCGATATGATACCGTATCCGATCCTTCGATCGAAAACCCCCGCGACGCCATAATCAAGGTTACAAGCTGCGCGATTTGCGGTTCCGACCTTCACCTTTTCCACAATCTGATCCCTGCCATGCTGCCCGGCGACATCATGGGCCATGAGACGATGGGCGAAGTCGTCGAAGTGGGCAGCGCGGCCAAGGATTCGCTCAAGAAAGGCGACCGCGTCGTCATACCCTTCACGATCCAGTGCGGAGAATGCGACCAGTGCCGGCGCGGCAACTTCTCGGTCTGTCAGCGGACGAACCGGAAGGGCGGACTGGGCGACAAGGCCTTCGGCCACAGGACGGCGGGGCTGTTCGGATACACCCACCTGACCGGGGGCTATCCGGGCGGTCAGGCCGAATATCTGCGCGTGCCGTTCGCGGACACCACGCACATCAAGGTGCCCGACGGGATCGAAGACGAGAAGCTCCTCTTCCTTTCCGACATCCTGCCGACGGGATGGCAGGCCGCCGTTCAGGCCGACATCCAGCCGGGCGATACGGTGGCGGTCTGGGGCTGCGGCCCGGTCGGCCAGATGACGATCCGATCGGCCATCCTGCTGGGCGCCGAGCAGGTGATCGGCATCGATCACCTTCCCGAACGCCTGTCCATGGCCGCGGCGGCGGGCGCCATCACCATCAACTTCGAGGAGGAAAGCGTCGTCGAGCGGCTGAACGAGCTTACCGGCGGAGAGGGGCCGCACAAGTGCATCGACGCCGTCGGCACCGAGAGCCATGTCAATCTGGGCCAGCCGGACACGCTGATCGACCGCGCCAAGCAGATGCTGATGGTGGAGAACGACCGGCCGCATGTGCTGCGCGAGATGATCTATGTCTGCCGGCCTGCCGGCGTCATCTCGATCATCGGGGTCTATCTTGGCCTGGTCGACAAGATTCCGATGGGGCAAGCCATGAACAAGGGCCTGACCTTCCGCATGGCGCAGGCGCACGTCCCGCGCTGGACGGGCGATCTCCTCCGCAGGATCGAGGACGGCCAGATCGACCCCTCGTTCGTCATCACCCACAAGGTCGACCTGTCCCAAGGTCCCGAGATGTACGCCACGTTCCGCGACAAGGCGGATGGCTGCATCAAGGTCATGCTCCAACCCTGAAGGAAGCACCCATGCCTCTCACCAATCTCACCGGTATCGCGCGGTCCGACGGGGACCCCCGCGTCAAGCAGAAGGGTCCAAGTTCGATGAGCAGTGCCGACCGGCTGGCGCGCGCGCTCGGCTGGTTCTCCATCGGCCTGGGCATCACCGAACTGGTGGCGCCCGGGCGCATCGCCCGCGCGCTGGGCCTTGACGACAAGGAAGGCCTGATCCGCGCCTATGGCGTGCGCGAACTGGCCAGCGCGATCCCGACCCTGTCGGTGGACAAGCCGCTGGGGCTTGCAGCCCGGATCGGCGGCGACGCGCTCGACCTGGCCACCCTGGCAACCGGCTTGCACCGCGACAATCCCAAGCGCGGCAATGCCGCGATCGCCATCGCCCTGGTGGCGGGAATCACTCTGCTCGACATCATCGCCTATACGGGCGTCAAGGCTGTGCACCGCCGCGACCCACATTCCGGGGAGCGGGACTATTCCGATCGGTCGGGCCTTCCGCGGGGACCGCAGGCCTCACGCGGGCTTGCCCGCGAGGACTTCGACATTCCGCCGGATTATCGGGCGGAGGGCCAGACGGCGGACGCTGTTCCTCACCTGGTCGCCTAGCGTCGCCAATCCCTGACCCGGCGAAGGCGTTCGCCGGCGACAGCGGAGCCCGGCCGCAATTTGAATGAATGAGGGATGATCATGGATCGAACCGGCAAAATCCTTATCGTCGTGACCAATGTCGACCAATATGATCGAGTGGGGTTCAGGACCGGCCTCTGGCTTGGGGAGCTTACCCATTTCTGGGATGCGGTCGAGGAGCATGGCTTCCAAAGCGAGATTGCGAGCCCGTCGGGCGGCTGGGTCCCGCTCGATCCCCAGGGGCTGATGATGCCCGAAATGGGGCACAACAGCCGCCTTGGCGGCGACGTCACCCGCCATTATCGTGACAGGCAGTTCATGGACCGCCTCAACCACAGCCTGCCGCTTGGCGAGGTCAGCGTCGCGGACTATGACGCCATCGATCTGGCGGGCGGCCATGGCACGATGTGGGACTTCCGCTCGCCCGAGCTTGGCCGCCTCCTTGCCGAATTCCATGACAGCGGGAAGATCGTATCCGCCGTCTGCCATGGCCCGGTGGGGTTCATTGAGGCAAGGCTGGGCGACGGCCGTTGGCTTGTGCAGGACAGGGACGTGACCGCCTTCTCCTGGGCCGAGGAACAGGCCGACAATCGCGAAGACATCGTACCGTTCAACCTGGAGGAAGAATTGAAGGCGCGCGGCGCGCGCTACACCAAGGCTGTCTTGCCGTTCGGCAAGCATGTCGTGGAGGACGGACGGCTGATCACCGGCCAGAACCCGGCGAGCGCGCGCGGCGTCGGCGAAGCGGTCGCCCAGGCCCTGCGGAAGTCCGCGCCACCGGTCCACGGGGATGCCGCCGCCATATAAGGGTCGAGGAGCCGAAAGAGCGGGCCGGTGGGAACCGGACTGCCGACCGGGCGCTGATCCCCGGCCGCCCGATTGCGCCTGTTGAGGGTAGGACATGATCATCGAACAGATATTCGGCGCGGCGTTGATCCTGCTGTTCCTCGCCGACATCTTCCTGACCGTGCTCTATGCGCGGGCGGGCACCGGGCTGCTCGCGCCCCACTGGAACCGTGGGATGTGGGCGCTGCTCCACGGCATCGCCGGGCTGTCGGGCAGGCGTCGCGGCACGATGCTCTCATTCGCCGGCCCGCTCATCGTCGTTTCGCTGATAGGCTTTTGGGCGATCGGCCTTTCGCTGGGCGCTGCGCTCGTGATCCGGCCGGAACTCGGCACCGCGATCCGGCCGTCCAGCGGCGAGTCCCCGACCGACTTCGTGACAGCGCTTCTGGTCGCGGGGAACAGTCTGTCGATCGTCGGGGGCGGCGATTATTCGCCTCACACGACCGGCACGCGCCTGCTCTTCCTCATAAATTCGCTGATCGGCGCGTCGGTGCTGTCACTGGTGCTGAGCTATCTTGTCCAGGTCTATTCCGGCCTGCGCGAACGCAATGTCCTGGCGCTCGCGGTTGACCTGATGACCGACGGAACCGGCGATGCGGCGGTGATGCTAGCCCGGCTCATGCCGGAAGGCGAGGCGAGCAACGCGTCCAGCGAGCTGGGCAATCTCGCCCGATCGCTCGCCGCGACCAAGGAGGCGCACCATTTCTATCCGCTGCTGTTCTACTTCCGCTTCGAGGAGCCGCTCTACGCCGTGTCGCGGTTGACCTTCGTCCTGCTCGACGCGGCTACCCTGATCGAAACCGCGCTGGATTCCCGGCGCCATGGCGCTGCGGCGGCCTTCGCCCCGGCCGCCTCGATGCGACGCGGCGCCCGGCTGCTGCTGGAGACGCTGGATTCGAACTTCCCGACCGCCGACGTCCGCAGCGATGCCGCCGCCGAGGCCCAGCGCCTCCGCCAAAGCTATCTGCATGCGATCCGGACGCTCAGAAACGCCGGGATCGCGGTGAAGGCGGACGGCATCGAGGCATATGTCGCGGCGCGGCAGGAATGGGAACCGCTGGTCCGGCGCGTTGCTCCGACCCTGGGCTATGCCATGCCCGAGATCGACCGGCGGCCCGCGCGAACGGAGACAGGCGCCGCATATTGACGCTTGCGATTTGGGCTGCCGACCGCAATTCTGCGGTGAAGATTGGAGGCAGTCGTTGTTAGGATCAGAGGCACCCATGGGAAACGCCAATGGTCGCCCAAAAGGACAGGTAGCGCAAAAGATATTGGTGCGTCCGATCTGCCGGCGTGAACGTTGTGTAGCTGAAGAACGCCATCCTGTCGCAAGTGACTGGGACCTTTCGATCGAAGAGCTGATGGATCGAAATCATCCACGGCGCGCTTCCCCGTTGCCGACGACTTCGCGAAAGAACAAAGCCAGGCGGTCGCGCGTGCCCTGATCGAGAGATTGGGAGAGGAACAGCCGCCTCTCCCAGGTGCCGACCTTGACGATCGGCACCAGGCGGTGTTGGCGATCCAGCCTCTGCACAGTGGAATGCAGCATGATGACGGCCCCCGCGCCCTGCGTGGCCAGTTCCACGGCAACCTCGTGATGCTGCACCTCGCTGTGCAAAACCGGTTGCATGACTCCGGCCGATGCGAGCATGCGCAGTTGGTCGCAGGTCCGCAGCGGCGGAATGTTCCAACTGATGAAGGGGAGCGACTGCAAGCCCCTTAGCTTCGCCTGGTCGCGCAGCTCCCGCGTGGCGAAGACGAAGGCCGGCTCTGCGAAGATCGGTTCGAACCCGCCTTGCGGATCGGATTGCTCGCGGGAGAATATCGCGCAGTCCAGAATGCCCCGCGCCACCTGGTCGTCGACATCCGCTCCAGACGCGTTGTGGACGAAATCCAGGGCAATGTCGGCATTCTCCATCAGGAAACGCGGCAGCGCGGGCCGCACATATTCGTTAAGCAGGAAGGTGCCGATGAAGATGCGCAGCTTCTGCGGCGTCGCCCCGCGGAACAGCCGTCCCAGCTCATGCCCCTTCTGGACGAAGGTCTTGACGCCTTCCTGGAAGCGTTCGCCTTCGGCTGTCAGGCGCATGCTGCGTCCCGCCCTGCGGTGGAACAGGGTGGCGCCTATCTGCTGTTCCAAGGCGCGCATCTGCTCGCTGACGGCAGCCTGGGATATGCGCAGATTTTCCGACGCCTGACGGAAAGACTGCGCCCGGCCGACCGCCAGGAAGATTTCCAACTGGCGCGGCGTGAAACGGAACATGGCCGATCTCTCCCCCCTGCTGCTGCCGCGCCTCTGCGGGCGCTGCACCAGGGTATAGGCTGCACCTTGTCACCGGGCAAGGTCGAGCCCCATTGTCCTGCCGCCTCCTTATGGCGACAGTACCCGGAACAAGCGGGGCCGACGGATGATCGGCCAGATCATGGAGGGGGAGATATGAACGGGAAACGACATCTGGCGCGCCGCATGCCGAGGCTGGCGCTGCTCGCCGGGCTCTGCCTGCCGGCGATGGCGGCCGCGCAGGACGATGCCGGATCGTCCGGCATCCAGGACATTGTCGTCACCGCGCAGAAGCGCGCGGAAAATGTCCAGGACATCCCGATCGCGATCAACGCGCTGGGCGGAGAGGCCCTGGCCGAACGGCGGATCGCCGATCCGACCGATCTGGTCCGGCAATTCCCGAACCTGAGCTTCAAGCAGAGCTCTGCCGTCAATGCGGGCATTTCCATCCGCGGCGTCGGCACCCAGAATTTCCACCTTACGGCGCAACAGGCGGTGGGCCAGTATCTGGACGAGGTGTCGCTGGTGACGCCTTTCTCCAGCACCTTCGGCCTGTTCGACCTGGAACGGGTGGAGATATTGCGCGGGCCGCAGAACACCCTGTTCGGCCGCAACACCACCGGCGGCGCGATCAACTATGTGTCGCGCCGGCCCGACGCGGGCCAGGGCTTCAACGGCTATGCCCGCATCAATGCCGGGCGCTTCAACCGGATCGATGTGGAAGGCGCGATCGGCGTGCCGCTGACCGATACGCTCGCCATCCGCGTGGCGGGGCAGGTGCAGACCCGCGACGGCGTGTTCCGGGATGTCGCGACCGGCGAGAAGATCGGGTCGACGAAGCGCTATTCCGGCCGCTTCGGCATCGGCTGGCAACCCGATGACGACACGGAATTGCTGCTGTCGGGCCGTGTCGGCTATAATCGCGGATCGCGTCCGCCGCGCAAGGCGGTCGGCCGTTTCCTGCCCGACGGCGTCACCCCATGCCCCGCCAACGATCTGGGCGTCGAACAGTTCGAACGCGTCAATAATTGCGTGTCGACCGGCAAGGGCGGCCTGACCTTCAATCCCTCCCTGTCGCGCTGGCGCGACGCCTATGACGCGGGCAGCAATCTGGCCGATGTCGATTTCGAGGGCGGATCGCTGCGCCTGCGCCATGATTTCGGCGGCTTCTCCCTGACCGCAATCTCCGCCTTCGACCGCACCAAGGTTCTCTATGCGGAGGAAGGCGGCGGCCTGCCCTACGCCCAGTTCCAGGTGTTCCAGGACGCGCTCTACGACGTCTATTCGCAGGAGGTCCGGCTGACCTCCGGCGCGGACGGGCCGTTGAAATGGATCGCCGGGGCCTATTGGTCCTATGAAAAGGACAGCCTGGCCACCATCGTGCGCAACAATTTCGCCGGACCGCCGACGCTGGCGGTGGTGCCGATGGTCGCCATCGACCAGAAGGCGGAGATCGCCTCCTTCTACGGGCAACTCGACTATGCGCTGACCGACCGGCTGGACATCAGCGCGGGCCTGCGCTGGACCAATGACAGACGGCAGGGCCTGCGCGACGTGATCACCGCCCTCGACAGCGTGACCGGCCTGCCCGGCGCGGCCCGCCTGCCCGCCGACTTCTTCTTCTCGCGCGGCTTCCTGACCGGCCTCGCCGCCAATTTCACCCTGCCCTGCGCGGCCGGCGTGGTCGGCTGCCACGGCCCGCTCACGCCCTTGAAGCAGGATGTCAGCAAGCTGGCGGGCAAAATCTCCGCCAATTACGAACTGGCGACCGACGTCATGGCCTATCTCAGCTATTCGCGCGGCTTCAAGTCGGGTTCCTTCGACATCCGCGCCCAGGGCGTGTTCAACGGCACCGGCAACACCCCGGTCCGCCCGGAAACGCTCAACGCCTATGAACTCGGGCTCAAGTCGCGCCTGTTCGATCGCCGGGTGCAGATCAACGTCGCGGCGTTCCGCTACGACTGGAAGGACCTGCAGACCTTCGGCCAGGTGCCGGTGCTGGGCCCGGCCTTCATCAACCTGCCCAAGGCGCGGCTGACCGGCGTGGAGGCAGAGGCGAAGATCGCGCCCGGCGGCGGCTTCGAACTGGACCTGGCGGGCGCCTTCCTCGACACCGAGGTGATCGACGTCGGCGCGCTCACCCCGCAGACCGCGCTCAAGGGCGCGCCGCTCCAGCAATCGCCGCGCTGGTCGTTCAACGGGACCGCAAGCCAGACCGTCGAGCTGGGCGACAATCGCCTGACCGGGCGGCTCAGCGGCCGCTATGTCGGCGCGCAATATAATGAACTGACCAAGGCGCGCAGCGGCTATATCGATCCCAGCTTCTTCGTCGACGCCTCCATCGGCTTCGATTTCGGGCGGGACCGGCGGCACCAGATTTCCTTCTACGCGGACAATCTGACCTCGGAAAAGACCTGCCTGCGCAAGGAGCCGTTCGACGGCCTCAGCAACACCAACACCTGCGTGCCCAACGAAGGAACGGTCCTCTACGGCGTGACGCTGTCGACGCGCTGGTGACCGGACAGGAGGTTTGACGACATGAAGACATCGATGACCGGCGCGATGACGCGCCGGGCGGCGCTCGCCGCCCTGGGTTCGGCGGTGGCGGCCCCCGCCGTCGCCCGCGGCGGGCGATCCGGCCCGCGCCGGCCCAACATCCTCTATATCATGGCCGACGACATGGGCCATGCCGACCTGGGCTGCTATGGCAGCCGCAACATCCGGACCCCGGCGATCGACGCCATTGCCGCTCGGGGCGTGAAGTTCGGCAACGCCTATGCCAATAGCTGCGTCTGCTCACCCACCCGCGTCGCCCTGCTGACCGGCCGTTACCAGGGACGGTTCCGCATCGGGCTGGAGGAGCCGATCGCCTTCAACGGCGCCGAACTGTCCCTGCCCCGCGGCACCAGGACCCTGCCCGGCCTGCTGCGGGATCTGGGCTACACGACCTCGCTGGTCGGGAAATGGCATATGGGGGAACTGCCGGCCTCCAGCCCGCTCGATCACGGCTATGACTATTTCTTCGGCATAGCGTCGGGCGGCACCGACTATTTCGCCCATGCGACCAGCATCAACGGCCATGAGATGGGCAAGCTGTTCGAGAACCGGACGGAAATCGACCGCCCCGGCTATCTGACCGACCTGCTGGGCGCGAAGGCGATCGATCGGATGCAGCAGGCGGCGCGGCAGGACCGCCCCTTCTTCATCAGCCTGCACTTCACCGCCCCCCATTGGCCCTGGCAGGGCCCCGGCGACGCCGCCCAGGGCAGCGCCACCGCCGATCCGCGCCAGATGGACGGCGGCAATGTCCGCGCCTATGCCGCGATGATGGAGAGCATGGACGCCAATGTCGGCCGCGTGCTGGCCGAACTGGCGCGGCTGGGGCTGGAGGAGGACACGATCGTGATCTTCACCAGCGACAATGGCGGAGAGCGCTTTTCCGACAGTTGGCCGCTGACCGGGATGAAGGGCGAATTGCTGGAGGGCGGCATCCGCGTGCCCCTGATCGTCAGTTGGCCCGCCCATCTGCCCAAGGGGCGCGACAGCGCGCAGGTGACCATGTCGATGGACGCGCTACCCACGCTGCTGTCGGCGGCGGGCGGCGACCCCGGCCGGGTGGAGGGGCTGGACGGCATCGACCTGATGCCCTTCCTGCGCGACGTCGACAGCAGGACCGACCGCACGCTGTTCTGGCGCCACCGCGCCGGCGACCAGATCGCAGTGCGCAGCGGCCAGTGGAAATATCTGCGGTCCTACGGGCGGGACTATCTGTTCGACCTGTCGCAGGATGAGCGCGAACGCGCCGACCGCAAGGCGGCGATGCCCGGCAAGGTCGCCGAGCTCAAGGCCGCCCATGCCGGCTGGCTGGCGCAGATGCTGCCCTATCCGGAGCATAGCTATAGCGAGGACATGCTGGGCAAGTTCGCAGACCGCCCCGGGGAATGAAGGGCGTTCGCGGCGTTCAGCCGCCCGCCTGCTTCAATCGATAGTCGAGCTGCCGCCGGGACATGCCGAGCATGCGCGCCGCATCCGCGACATTGCCCCCGGCGCGGCGCAGCGCCTCCTCCACCAGCGCGGCCTCATAATCCGCCAGCAGCAGCGGCGCCCTTTCGATGTCGGGTATCAGCGGCGCGCCGGTGACCGCCAGCCTGCCGTCCGGGCGCACATGCGCCTGTTCGCGGCTGTCGGGTTCCAGCACGATCGACAGGGTGTCGACGTCGATCCGCCCGCCCGGTTCGGCCAGCAGCACGCCGCGCTCCAGCACATTCTCCAGCTCGCGCACATTGCCCGGCCAGCGATAGGCGATCAGCGCGCGCATCGCCTGGTCGGACACGCCGCGCACCGGCTTGCCGTGCCGCCGGGTGAGCCGTTCCACCAGCGCCTCGACGAACAGCGGAATGTCGGCCGCCCGATCGCGCAGCGGCGGGATGGCGACGGGAAAGGGGTTGAGCCGGTAGAAGAGGTCGGCGCGGAACGTCCGGGCCGCCACCGCCGACGCCAGATCGACATTGGTCGCCGCGACGATGCGGACATCGACATGGCGCAGCCTGTCGCCGCCCAGCCGCTCCACCTCCCCCGTCTGGAGCACGCGCAGCAGCTTGACCTGCGCGGGCAGGGGCAGGTCGCCCACCTCGTCCAGGAACAGCGTGCCGCCGTCCGCCCGCTCGAACCGGCCGAGCCGCTGCCGCTGGGCCCCGGTATAGGCGCCGGGCTCGACGCCGAACAGCTCGCTTTCGATCAGGTCATGGGGGATGGCGCCGCAATTGATCGCGACGAAGGGCTTGTCGCGGCGCGGCCCGTTGTCGTGCAGCCAATGGGCGAACACTTCCTTGCCGACGCCCGTTTCCCCGGTCAGCAGGACGGTGATGCTGCTGTCGGCGGCGCGGCGCAGCAGGTTCATCGACTTCAGGAAAGCGGGCGACTGGCCGATCAGCGATCCGGCCTGCTTTTCCCGCCGCAGGGATGCGCGCAGTTCCCCGATCTCCTCCGCCATGGCGCGCAACTGGCCGGCTATGTCCTCCGGGTGCATGGCCTTCAGATAGGGGTCGTCCGCGGGCAGGTCGGACGCGATCTCGCCCACGATGGTGCAATGCGGGTCGCCCTTCGCCTTGCACATCGTCTCCCGGAAGATGACCGGGCGGCCCATGAAGGCGCTGACATAGCCGGAGGCATAGCCCAACTGGTTCCAGCAGGTGGCGTGTTCGCCGATGCCGAAATGGACTATCTGGCTTTCCGCCTCCCAGCTTTCGGTCCAACGGAACTCGCCGTGGAAACGCCCGGCGTCCAGGTCCAGCTCGCACCGGATGGTCTCCACCTGCACCAGCCCTTCCAGCTTGTGCAGCCGGGGGCCCAGCAGGAAGACCTCCTCATAATCGCGGTCGCCCACCATCTTGCGGGCGATCTCCGCATCCTGCATGCCGGATTGATAGCCCATGCGCATCAGCAGCGCGCCGGCCCGGCCTTCGCCCAGCGTGCGCACCATTTCCGCCCGCAGCGCGCCCAGCGACCCGGCGTGC
The DNA here is from genome assembly GCF_019873065.1 of Sphingobium sp. PNB. Classification (NCBI taxonomy): domain Bacteria; kingdom Pseudomonadati; phylum Pseudomonadota; class Alphaproteobacteria; order Sphingomonadales; family Sphingobiaceae; genus Sphingobium; species Sphingobium sp. PNB. Next base: position 5,749 of record NZ_JAINEZ010000001.1, on the reverse strand, counting down.
AGCAGCAGCATCCGCTGTTCGTCCAGCCAGACGGTGCCGGTGCCGGGGTCGAACCGCAATTTCGACCACAGGTCGATCCGGCCCGATCGGTCGTCGAGCGCCTTGCTCGCCATCTTTGCCCTTCTCCCCTCGCCGGTCCGGCCGTTTCGCCGCTTTCAGCCCGATCCTAGCGCAATATCCGGTCAGATGCGCCTGAAAAGCGGACTTCGAACCTGCTGCGCGTCTGCGGCGGAGAAGAATTTTTCGGTGTAGATGTCCTTTTCGAACAGGCGCCCCTGCATCAGCGTGGCAAGGCAGGCCTCGATCATCACCGGCGGACCGCAAAGATAGGCCTTGTGTCCGCGGAAATCATTGTCGAAAGCCGCCCTGGCGGCTTCGTGGACATAGCCGCGAAAACCCGTCCAGCCGCTGTCCGCCGGTTCGTCCGAAAGCGCGGGGACGTAGCGGAAATTGGCATGGGTCCGGGCCAGCGCCTCGAACTCTTCATGATAATAAAGCTCCTCCCGGCTGCGCGCGCCATAGACCAGCGTGATCGGCAGCGTCTCGTTGCGGGCGATCAGGTCGAGGATCATCGAGCGGGGCGAGGACAGGCCCGAACCACCGGCCAGGAAGAGCATGGGCGCCTTCGCCGAATGGCGCACGAAGAAGCGGCCATAGGGGCCGGACAGCTTCACCCGGTCGCCCTCCTTCAGATGCTCATGTATCCATGTCGTCCCGACGCCGCCGGGCACGATGCGGATATTGAGTTCGACGGCGCCGGGCGCATGGGGATTGCTGGCGAGGGAGAAGGCGCGGGTCAGAACCCCCTCCTCCCCACCGTCAGGTTCACATATTGCCCCGCCTGGAAGCGGATCGGGCGATCCAGCGCGACATGGATGCCCCTGATGGTCGGGGTCAGCGGATCAATGCGGGTGACGACGCCCTCGAAATCCTCGACCGGGATTCCCAATGCGTCGGGGTCTTCCTCTATATCCGCCTCTATGCTGACATCGCTTTCAAGGCGGGCGCAGCAGGCCAGCGCCTTGCCCTCGTCGCGCTCGAAATCCATGAGCGCGAAGCTGGACGCCTCCCCATGGTCGATTTCGCTGTCCGTCACCTGGATCTTGCAGGTGGCGCACAGGCCATGACAACAGGCATGCGGCAACCAGATGCCCGCGCGCAGGCAGGCGTCGAGGATGGTCTGCCCCTCCGCCACTTCCACCTCGTCGCCGGTGGTTTCGATGGTCAGCGTGTAGCTCATCAGATGCCGGCTCCGTTCAGGCCGTCGCGGCCAGGCGTGCGGAAGCGCAACGCATCCTTGTGGCTGAGGCCATTGGCCGCGATGCTGGCCTGCATGTCGGGGGCGAAGGCTTCGCCGTTACGGGTCCAGACGGCGCTGTTCCAGTCGATCCCCGCCCAGTCGGGATGCTGGCCGAAAATCTCCGCCATGGGTCCGGCGATGAAGTGCGCGAAGGGCAGGTCCGGCGGCAACGGCCAGGCATAGGGGCTGGAAAAGAGCAGATGCCCGTCCCAGCCGGCATAGATGACGCAGGCGCCGTGGAAATTTTCAGCCTTGTCGGCCGGTTCGAATTCATAGGTGTCGATGGCTTTGACGGCCATGATGTCTCTCCTGGAATATGATCCCTTCCGTGAGGGCGGTGTGGCCGGCTGTCAGTCGTTGGCCTTTGCAAGGCCGCGCCACATGGCGAAGTTCCTTTCATCCGTGGACCCGTTGTGCAGGCCGTTGTCGCGGCCATGTTCGATGCGGAAGAAAGCCAGCGCCTCGGCGGCGGGATTGAAGCCCTCGGCCGTCGGGTCCGTGCCGGGGCGGAAGGCGTTGCCCTTGAAGACCTCATGCCCGGCGATCTTCGACTGAATGAATTTTTCCGGTTCATCCTCGAAAATTTCGCGGCAATGGTCGGAACAGAAATGATATTGCTCGCCCTTGTAGTCGGCATGGCGCTGGCACAGTGTCAGCGGATCGCCCGGTTCGGTGAACATCATCGGAATCTGGCAGACCTGGCACTGCATCGGCACGGCCGTCGCCTCGAACGGCTTTCCTTCCGCTTCGCACTTCGCCCAATATTCATAGCGCGGACGGTAATAGCGGTCGAACGTGTCCGGATATTTGGCGGACAGCCAGTCCATGTCCTCCTTCGACGGCAGCCAGACATGGAAGTCGCTGGTGCCGCGCGCCTGATAGAAATGGCACCATGCGATATGGGACAGGTGGTCGCGCTCCAGCCTGATCTGCTCGACGCAGGGCGGCATGACGATGCCGTAGCGGGCGAGATCGCGGAACAGGGCGCCGCAATTCTCCTCGAAATAGATTTCCCACGCCTCCGCCCAGCTCATCACCCGCTTGGGCAGCATGTAATCCTGCATCATCGCGACCAGCGTCAGCAGCCGCACGCCGCGCCAGGTCCATTTGTTCAGCCATTTCTGGACGATGGGGACATTGACCGGGTCCTGCTCCAGCACGAACTTGATGACCTCCAGCCCCAGGGTCATGTGCCGCGCCTCGTCCGACTGGGCGGAAAAGCCGAAGGTCATCGCGCCCATGTCGCCATTATAGGCCGCGCCCGAAATGAAGGGCACGAAGACGAGGTTGGTCAGCACATATTCGAAGGCGAAGCCGATGGCGACGATGAATTCGAACGGGCCGCCAGTCGCCGCATCCTCGAAGAAGCTCTTGGGCACCTGAAGATAGGGCAGATAGTCGTGATGATGGCGGAACTCCGCCATGCCGCTATAATAGCGGTTATAATTGCTGATGGCGTGGATCTGCGTCTGCGAATGGCGCATTTCGTCCAGCGACTGCATCATGCAGGCGACGCGCGGGCCGACGCCCCGGAATTGCCGCCCGATATGGGCGAACCCCCGGTGCGACATATATTCCAGCGGGGCGAAGCCGTTGACGAACAGCTTCACCGTATTGATGTAGCGCGCGTCGGACAGGGTGAGATGGCCGTTGCTCTGAGCGAAGGCGTCGACGATGGCGTAGAGCTTCCGCTCCTTTTCCGCCTGATATTTCCAATAGGCGTCCATGGTCAGGCGGAACGGGTCTTCCCATGCGTCCCAGTCGTGGATTTTGATCCCCTCGAACCGGTCCATCGGGAAGATGTCGTCGATCGGCTGATAGCTCGGTTCCCAGCCCAGGCCCCGCGTCATCAGCGCATAGCGTTCCTTGAGGCCGAGTTTCTTCTTCTTCGTGACGGGCATGTCCATGGCTCAGCGGTCCCAGCTCAGAGTGAAGATGTCGTCGGTCTCGTCCACGCGGCCCGACAGGGAGATCATGTTGACGTGCAGTTCCTGAAGGTCGAAATCGCGGCCGATCAGCTCTTCGATCGTTTCGCGGCGCACGACCAGCGTGCCCGGCGCGGTGATGCGCACCATCGCCGGCTGCGGGTCCAGGCTGGCGGCGGGATTGTCCGCCATGATCGCGTCGATGACATGGCGGGTGTCGTCATTGGCCTGAAGCGCGAGGAAGACGGTGCTGCTCATGCGCGGACCCCCGCCCTGGCGGCGCGGGCGTCGAGCGCGGCGCACAGTTCGTCCATGACGGCGGCGGACCGGTCCCCCAGCCCCATTTCGGCCAGCGGACAGAGCGCCGCGGCGGCGCGCGGCGTCCATTTGGCGATCCACTGGCCGATCAGCGCGGCATTGCCCGCATCGTCGGCACAGGCCGCCTTGATCTGCGCGTCGACCCATTTGCGCGTTTCCGCCGCCCATTCATTCTGGAACTGCGTGACCATCGCCACCGCGGCGCCGCCGCGCTGCGCCAGGTCGCCGTCGACGATCGTCTGGAAGACCAGGGGATAGAGCAGGCCGTCGAGCACCAGATCCTGCGCTACGAACAGTTCGAACCAGTCCTGCTCCACGAACAAGTCCTCGACCAGGCGGCGCAGCGATTGCCAGCGCACGTCGTGCAGCCATGCCTCCTTGGCCGCGTCCAGCGCTTCGGGTTCGGCGAGCAGCAGGCCAAGGCGCGTGTCGAACTGCGCGATGCCCAGCTGGTCCATCGCATAATAAAGCGCCGGCTGGGTGATGCCCGTGCCATAGCCATAGGCGGCGATGAAGTCATTGTTCATCGACGCGCCCCAGGCGACATGGCGCAGCGGCAGGATCAGGTCGAGCGCGAGGGCGCGGATGTCGTCGGGCAATGCGTCGGCCAGGCCACGCGTCTCCACGAAGTCGAAGGCGGCCTCCGCCGCTTCCTGCTGCCTGGCGCGGGCCAGGACGTAGCTGCCGTAATAATATTGGCGCGGATCGCGGAAGGCGTACCAGTCCGCCATCTTCAGCTTCGTGCGGCTTTCGTCGAAATAATCGTGGGCCGGGTCCCAGAGCGGACGATAATGCTGGTTGCCCGTGGTCTGGAGGCCGATCGTGCCCTCCTGATAGCGGGACGCCGGCTTGTCGCCGCCGATATGGCGCGCGACATGGCCATAGGTCTGCCGCTGCGGCGCGATGGTGACGGTGCGCAGGTCCATCTGCATGGGGTCGGTCTCTCCTCTCTTGCTTATCGGGCTTCGCCGGCGAGCACCCGCGCCAGCCGGGCGTCGAAATCGTCCTGCTCCAGCGGCTGGCCGGTCACGTCGGTCACGCGGTTGACGGCGCAGAATTCCTCGAACGCCGCGGTCGGCATCAGCAGTTCCACGAAGATTTCCGGGGCGCCGATGGCGAAGTCGAATTCGATCAGGCCGTTTTCGCGGCGGTTGCGGACGCGCACGAACTTCGCGTCCAATATGTCGGATTGCGGTCGTTCCGCCATCTTCCTCTCCCGGCTGTTGCCTTGTCCTTTCTGTTTAGCAAGGCCCATGCCAGTTCGATTTTCCCGGAAATCCGGACTTTTCGCGCACGCCGCATCGACAATTTTGTCATGGGCGGGCCGCCGTCGACAATTTTGTCGAAATCGCGCCCGCCCCTTCCCGCCCAAAAAAAGGACCGCCCGGACCGGGCTGCGGAGGCAGCCGATCCGGACGGTCATGGCAGGCCGCGCGCGGGAACCGTCCCTTGCGCCCTCTGTCCCGCGACGCCCGACCGGCCACGGGAACCCCCTTGTCCTCAGTTGCGCACGCGCAGGGTCAGGAACCATTCGCGCGGGCGGCTGAATACGCCCGAATAGATCGCCTCCGCATTGGTGTAGCCGGACACGACGGCGCGGCGGTCGGCGATGTTGGTGACCCCGGCCTGAATTTCGTAGCGTTCGCCGGGCGCGCGCCAGGTGACGGAACCGTTGAAGAAGCTGCCTGCCGGCGTGGCCAGCACCGGCGTATTCGCCTCGTCATTATAGGTCTTGCTGGCATAGGTCCAGTCGACCCGCGGCGTGAAGCTGCCGATGCCGCTGGTCTCGAAAGTGTAGGCGGTGCCCGCCTGCGCCTGCCATTTGGGCGTGTTCACGAACTTCTCCTTCCCCGTCAGCGGCACGCCGGGCAGGATGCTCTGATATTCCGCGTCCAGATACCCAAGGCTGGCGTCCAGCGTCCAGTTGCGCACCGGGGCCAGGTTCAGCTCGGCCTCCACGCCGCGGATGCGTCCGTCCCCGCCATTGGCGGTGACCGGGGACGACCCGTTATGGAAGGTGAGTTGGATGCTGTTATATTCCGTGTTGAAGGCCGCGACGTTCAGCCGGACGCGGCGGTCGAACAGTTCGGACTTGATGCCGATTTCCGTCGTATAGGCCTTTGAGACCTGTGCGCGGGTGGGCGTAGACAGAAGCGTTGATAGCTGATTCTATGGGCTTTCCAAGAAGGAGAGCAGCGGATGGCGC